>NZ_RPSE01000083.1:0-20133 GCF_003949955.1 Streptomyces sp. WAC05292 | reverse complement strand
GACCGGGCCCAGCCCGGTCGCGCCCTCCGAGTCCGGCCCGGTCCCGCCCGCCGTACCCGGCCCGGTCGGGCACGCGGAGTTCAGCGCCGTCTCCGAGGCCGAGTCCGGCCCCGTCGCGCCCGCCGAGTCCGGTCTGGTCCCGCCCGCCGAGTCCGGCCCGGTCCCGCCCGCCGTACCCGGCCCGGTCGGGCACGCGGAGTTCGGCCCCGTCTCCGAGGCCGAGTCCGGCCCGGTCCCGCCCGCCGGGGCCGGCCCCGTGTCGCTCGCCGGGGCCGGCCCCGTGTCGCTCGCGAAGGACGGCCCCCTGCCGGCCGCCGGTTCGGGCGAACGTCGCGCCGACGCCCGGCCGGTCCCGCCCGCGGCCCTGGCTGCGGCGCCGGCCGGTGCCCCGGAGGAGCCGCCCGCCGCACCCGGGCCGGCGGTGATCCCCGCGCAGGGGGGTCCGGCGGTCGCGGCCGGGGACGAGTCCGGCCCGGCGGAGGCCGGGCGGCGTGCCTACGATCCGTGGCAGGCGGGGGCGTTCAGCGTGCCCGACCAGGGCGCGGCGGCTCGGGGGACGGTCGTACGACTGCGGCACGCCGTGGCCCTCGGGCTCGGGATCGCCCTGCTCGCCGGCGGAATCGGCGGCTGGCTCGGGGTGCTCGCCGAGCGGCGCAGCAGCACCCGCCTCGAACTTCCGCAGGCCGCCGCCGAGAGCAAGGACCGGGCGCCCGGCAGCGTCGCCGGCATCGCCGCGACCGCGCTGCCCGGCGTCGTCACCCTGCACGTCCGCGGCAGCGGAGGCGGCAGTGGAGGCGGCGGCACCGGCACCGGGTTCGTCCTCGACGGCCAGGGCCACATCCTCACCAACCACCACGTCGTGGCCGGAGCCAAGGACGTCACCGTCACCTTCAGCACCGGCGAGAGCACCACCGCCTCCGTCGTCGGCCGCGACAGCGGATACGACCTCGCCGTGGTCCGCGTCACCGGCGTCCGCGGGCTGAAGCCGCTGGCCCTCGGCAACTCCGACGGCGTCCGGGTCGGCGACCCCGTCGTCGCCATCGGCGCCCCCTTCGACCTGTCCAACACCGTCACCGCCGGCATCATCAGCGCCACCGGCCGGCCCATCACCGCCGGCGGTGACAAGGACGGCAGCGACATCAGCTACGTCGACGCCCTCCAGACCGACGCGCCCATCAACCCCGGCAACTCCGGCGGCCCGCTCCTCGACGCCCAGGGCCGCGTCATCGGCATCAACAGCGCCATACGCGGAGCCGAGAAGACCGGGTCCGACCGGCAGAGCGGCAGCATCGGCCTCGGCTTCGCCATCCCCGTGAACCAGGGCAAGCGCGTCGCCGAGGAGCTCATCCGCACCGGCCGGGCCACCCACCCCGTCATCGGCGTCACCCTCGACATGCAGTACACCGGCGCCGGCGCCCGCGTCGGCGCCCAGGGCGAGGGCGGCAGGCCCGCCGTCACCCCCGGCGGGCCCGCCGCCCGGGCCGGCGTCCGACCCGGCGACGTGATCACCGAGGTCGACGGCGTGCGCGTGTACGGCGGCGACGAGCTCATCGTCAAGGTCCGCGCCCGCCGCCCCGGCGACCCGCTCCGCCTCACCCTCCTGCGGGACGGCCGCGAGCAGACCGTCCGGCTCGTGCTCGGCTCCGCGGAGGGGTCGTGACCCGCTGCCGAACCGGGGATGATGGAGGACCGATGTAGGGCCCGGGGCGCCCGGCCGGGTACCGTGGTCGTGGCCCGACGTGGAGAGAGCCGAGGAGCGGCAAGGTGTTCAACGACATAGGCGCACTCGAGCTGGTCACCATCGTGGTCCTCGCCATCCTCGTCTTCGGACCGGACAAACTGCCGAAGGTCGTCCAGGACGTCGCCGGCTTCGTCCGCAAGATCCGCGCCTTCTCCGACAGCGCCAAGCAGGACATCCGCTCCGAGCTCGGACCGGACTTCAAGGACTTCGAGTTCGAGGACCTCAACCCCAAGACGTTCATCCGCAAGCAGCTCTCCACCAACGAGGACCTCCGCGACATCCGCAGCAGCTTCGACCTCCGCCAGGAGCTGAACGACGTCACCGACGCCGTCAACGGCCGCGACCCGGAGCCCGCGCAGGCCCCCGCCGCCTCCGGCCCGGACCTGGTGAAGAAGCCCGCCGCCCCGTCCTCCGAGCAGCGCACCCCGTTCGACGCCGACGCCACCTGAGCCCCGTCCTGCCCGGCGATCCGGGGTCCGGTGGCTATCCTCCATGAGTCCGGACCCAGGACGCCCGAGGGGGGCGGGCCGTTCCGGACCCCACGGAACGAGAGGCCCCATCGATGGAGACGACGAGCAGTAGCCGGGTCGGCGCACAGCCCGCCGAAGCACCCGAAGCACCCGCCGCCGCACCGCAGACGGCTTCCGCCGCGCCGGCTTCCCCTGGTACGGGCTGGACGGCGCCTTCACCGGACACCGCTGGCTGATGCAAGTCGGCACCGGCGCCGACGGCACCGTCGAGCACGGCTCCACCGGCCACGGCGACGAACCGTCCGTCCGCGGCGAACTCGCCACCGGCGAGAAGGAGCGCTTCGCGGTCGTCGTGACCGTCGCCGCGAACCCGCTGCGCCGCAGCGGCGACGGCACCGGCGTCCTGGAGGCCACCTCCGTGTCCTCCGCCGCCTGGCTGGCCGGCTCCGGCCTGCTGGCCTACAGCTGGCCCGGCCAGATGGACCACACCCTGCGCGACGACTGGCTGGAGCAGCAGACCGAGGCGGCCTGGGAGCTCGCCGACCACCTCGACGGCCCGGACTGGTCGACGCTGTCGCTGCCCGTCGACGGCGAGCCGACGCCCTTCCACTACCGCGAGTCCGAGTTCGGCTGGGTCCTCGCCGGCACCACCCCCGCGGGCGTCCACCTCGGCGCGTACGGGCGCGGCATGAGCGCCTACGGGATCGGCTTCGCCGTCATCGGCGACCTCGCCGCCTACGAGTAGCCGCACCCCGGACACGGCGAAGGGGCACCGCCGCCGGCGGTGCCCCTTCGCCCCGAATGCCTCAGAACTTGTTGCGCGGGGTGATCCCCAGCGACATGCCGGCCAGGCCGCGCGCCCGGCCGCCCAGCTTGCCGGCGATCGTGCGCAGCGCCGCGCCCGCCGGGGAGTCCGGGTCGGACAGGACGACGGGCCTGCCCTCGTCGCCGCCCTCGCGCAGCCGGACGTCGATCGGGATGGAGCCCAGGACCGGCACGGTCGCGCCGACCGTCTTCGTCAGGCCGTCGGCGACCTTCTGGCCGCCGCCGGTGCCGAACACGTCGACCATCTCGTCGCAGTGCGGGCACGGCAGCCCGGACATGTTCTCGACCACGCCGACGATCTTCTGGTGGGTCTGGACGGCGATGGAGCCGGCCCGCTCGGCGACCTCCGCCGCGGCCTGCTGCGGCGTCGTCACGACGAGGATCTCCGCGTTCGGCACGAGCTGCGCCACCGAGATCGCGATGTCGCCGGTGCCCGGCGGCAGGTCCAGCAGCAGCACGTCCAGGTCGCCCCAGAAGACGTCCGCGAGGAACTGCTGGAGCGCGCGGTGCAGCATCGGGCCGCGCCAGACGACCGGCGCGTTGCCCGGGGTGAACATGCCGATCGAGATGACCTTCACGCCGTTCGCCGACGGCGGCATGATCATGTTCTCGACCTGGGTGGGCTTCCCCTCGACCCCGAGCATGCGGGGCACGCTGTGGCCGTAGATGTCGGCGTCGACGACACCGACCTTCAGGCCGTCCGCCGCCATCGCCGCAGCCAGGTTCACCGTCACCGAGGACTTGCCGACGCCGCCCTTGCCGGACGCGACCGCGTACACGCGGGTCAGCGACCCGGGCTTGGCGAACGGGACCTCGCGCTCGGCGGTGCCGCCGCGCAGGGTGGCCGCCAGCTCCTTGCGCTGCTCGTCGCTCATCACGTCCAGCGACACCTCCACGGAGGTGACCCCGGGGACCTTCGCGACCGCGTCCGAGACGTTCTTGGTGATGGTCTCGCGCATGGGGCAGCCCGACACCGTCAGGTAGACCGTGACCGCGACCGCGCCGCCGTCGCCGATCTCCACCGATTTGACCATGCCGAGCTCGGTGATCGGCCGGTGGATCTCGGGGTCGTTCACCGTCGCCAGCGCGTCCAGGATCGCGTCCTGCTCGGGCACGGCGGCGGAGCTTGTGTCGGTAGCCATGCGTCGATGGTACGGCTCGGTAGCGTGCCTCCGGAAAGGCCGCTAACGGTCGCCTTCGTCACTCTCCTGCGGGAACATCCGCCGCTCGTCCATCTCCTTGATCAGGTCCTGGAACTCCGAGCGGATCCAGTCGCGCGTCGCGACCTCGCCCAGGCCCATCCGCAGCGCCGCGATCTCCCGCGTCAGGTACTCGGTGTCGGCGATGGACCGCTCGTTCTGCTTGCGGTCCTGCTCCAGGTTGACGCGGTCGCGGTCGTCCTGCCGGTTCTGCGCGAGGAGGATCAGCGGGGCCGCGTACGAGGCCTGCAGCGACAGCATCAGCGTCAGGAAGATGAAGGGGTACTCGTCCCAGCGCAGGTGCGCCGGCGCGAACACGTTCCACAGCACCCACACCACGATGACCAGCGTCATCCAGACGATGAACCGGCCCGTGCCGAGGAAGCGCGCCACCCGCTCCGACAGCCGGCCGAACGCCTCCGGGTCGTACACCGGCAGCAGCCGCCGCCGGTCCGCCCGCGGCTGGTCCAGCCGGACGCGCGACCGGGTCAGCGCGCTCGACCCCGTCGGGGAGGGCCGCGACCGCAGCCGCTCGGAGACCTCCTCCTCCCGGCCGCTCAGCCCGTGCTCCCGCGCGTCCTCGCGCGCGTGCTCCCGCGCCAGCTCGCGCCGCACGCGCGCCTGCTCGCGGCGCCGCTCGCGCGCCGGGTCGCCCCGCCGCTCACCGCCCACCGGAGACCTCCTCGGAGTGGAGGTCCGTCTCCCGCCAGTCGTCCGGCAGCAGGTGGTCCAGCACGTCGTCCACGGTCACCGCGCCCAGCAGCGCGCCGCCCTCGTCGACGACGGGCACGGCGACCATGTTGTACGCGGCCAGGTAGCTCGTCACGGCCGGCAGCGAGGCGTCCGGCCGCAGCGGCGGCAGGTCCGTGTCGACGATCGAGCTGACCAGCGTGAACGGCGGATCGCGCAGCAGCCGCTGGAAGTGCACCGTGCCCAGGTACTTGCCCGTCGGCGTCTCGTCCGGCGGCCGGCACACGTACACCTGCGCCGCCAGCGCCGGCGACAGGTCGGCCTGCCGGACCCGCGCCAGGGCGTCCGCGACCGTCGCGTCGGGCCGCAGCACGATCGGTTCCGTCGTCATCAGGCCGCCCGCCGTGTTCTCCTCGTACGACAGCAGCCGGCGCATGTCCGCTGCGTCGTCCGGCCGCATCAGCGTCAGCAGCCGCTCCTTGTCGTCCTCGGGCAGCTCGGACAGCAGGTCGGCGGCGTCGTCCGGGTCCATCGCCTCCAGGACGTCCGCTGCGCGCTCCTCCTTCAGCTTGCCGAGGATCTCGACCTGCTCGTCCTCGGGCAGCTCCTCCAGGACGTCCGCGAGCCGGTCGTCGTCGAGGGCGCTCGCCACCTCGGCGCGCCGCTTCGGCGTCAGGTGGTGCAGGACGTTCGCCACGTCCGCCGGGCGCATCTGCTCGAAGGTGGCGACCAGGTTCTCGGCGCCCTGGCCCTCCTCCTCCAGCGAGAAGCCGGTCACCGCGGACCACTCCACGGTCAGCGTCTCGCCGCGGCGGCGCAGCGCGCCCCCCTTGCCCTTGCGCACGAAGATCTTGTCGATCTCCCAGTCGCGGCGGGCCGGCAGCTGCTGGATGGCCACGTCCAGGACGGTCGCCTCCTCTCCGGTCGCGGTCAGCCGCACCCGCCGGTCCAGGAGTTCGCCGAGGACCAGCCGCTCGGTGGGCCGCTGCTCGAAGCGCCGCATGTTCACCACGCCGGTGGTGATGACCTGGCCGGACTCCACGCCCGTCACCCGCGTCATCGGCAGGAAGATCCGGCGTCGGCTGACCACCTCGACGACCAGCCCCAGGAGCCGCGGCGGCCGCCCGCCGACGCGCAGCATCGCCACGAGGTCGCGGACCCGGCCCACCTGGTCGCCGTTGGGATCGAAGACGGGCACACCCGACAGATGCGAGACGAAGATCCGCGGGGCGCCTCCGGCCATTCCAGCGCCTCCCAGTGCGTCGATCCACGGTCCTGCCTGCCGCCCCTCAGGCTAGCCCGTGGGGTGCGGGGCCGTCCTGGTGGGGCCGTCCGCCCGGGGTGCGCCGCCGGCGGCCCGCCCCCGACCCCGGGCACCCTCCGACCACGGGCCTACGGGCGGGTACGCTGCCTGCTGCCCCAGGAAGCACGACGAGAGGCACCCGCCCGTGACCGCCCATTCCCCCGCCGCACGGCTGCGCCGCGCCGCCGTCGCCGGTGTCGTCTTCGCGGGCCTGGCCGTCGCCGGGACGGGCTGCGGCGCGGACCCCGACGAAGGCACCAACGGCGTAGGCAAGCTCTCCGCGGGCCAGATCGAGGGCAAGGCGAAGGCCGCCGCCGGCGCCGCCTCCTCCGTGCACCTGTCGGGCACCCTCGTCAGCAGCGGAAAAACCTTCACCCTCGACATGCGCCTCGGCAAGGACGGCGGCTCCGGCGAGGTGAAGTCCAAGGAGGACACCTTCCAGCTGCTCCGCGTCGGCGACCAGCTCTACCTCAAGGCGAGCGCCGCCTTCTGGGGGACCTCCGAGGCGGCCGGGAAGCTCGGCGACAAGTACGTGAAGGTCCCCGAGAGCGACCCCACCTACAAGCAGTTCCGCGGCTTCACCGACATGCACGTCCTGCTCGACGGGCTCCTCGGCCTCGACGGCAAGCTCGCCAAGGGCGAGTACACCAAGGTCGGCGCCACCCGCGCCGTCCAGGTCACCGCCGACCAGGGCAAGGGCGGCAAGCTGGCGGTCTCCCTGGAGGGCACGCCGTACCCGCTGCGGATGGAGCGCGCCGGCGGAGCGGGCACCGTCGACCTGAACGAGTGGGGGCAGCCGGTGCAGCTGGACCCGCCCCCCGCGGACCAGACCCTCGACTACGGCTCCCAGCTGCCGACGACCAAGGAGTCCGGCGGCGGCAGCGGCAGCCCGGCCCCGGCGCCGACCGGCAAGGGGTCGGGGCAGGGCTCCAACCCGGCGGGGTAGTAGCCGGAGCCCGGAGCCCCTACGCCTCGCGGGCGGCCTTCCTCCGCTTCAGCAGAAGCTTCGGCAGCCCGGCCGGGATCGGCCGCCGCGTCACCGCCGGCGAGCCGACCGGCACCGCGGCCAGCGACCCGTCGGGCAGGTCGGTGCTCGCCGCGACCGGCTCCAGGCGCAGCACCCGGCACTCGCGCGCCCAGCGCGCCGTCATCTCCTCGGAGTCGGGGGCGTTCAGCCGCTTGCCCTTCAGCTCCGCCACCGCCGCCTCCCACGCGTCGCCGCCGGGAGGCAGCTCCCGTACGGCCGCGGTCCAGGCCACGAGCCGGCCTCCCTTGTCCTTGCTGCGGACGGTGACCTCGGCCGTCGTTCCGTCGGCGAGGCCCGGCAGCGGCTGCTCCCCGGGGCCGTCGCCCAGCACGTGCGCCGCGCCGTCCACCCAGGCGTGCCACAGGGCGCGGTCGGCGCCGGCGCCGCGGACCCAGATCAGGCCGGACTTCTTGGTGGCCTCCTCGACGAGGGCCAGGTCGAGCGTGCTGAGAGTCATGCGGACCAGGGTAGGGGAGGGCCCGTGCGGCCCGGACGGGCCGGGCGGCCGCCGCCCCGCGGGGTGCTACAGCCAGCCGTGGCGGCGCAGCGCCCGGTGGATGGTGAAGCAGATGCCGACGATACTGGCCATCACCATCGGGTAGCCGTACTCCCACTGGAGCTCGGGCATGTGCTCGAAGTTCATCCCGTAGACGCCGCAGATCATGGTCGGCACGGCGATGATGGCCGCCCAGGAGGTGATCTTGCGCATGTCCTCGTTCTGCGCGACGGTCGCCTGGGCCAGGTTGGCCTGGAGGATCGAGTTCAGCAGCTCGTCGAAGCCGACGACCTGCTCGTGGACGCGCGCCAGGTGGTCGGCGACGTCGCGGAAGTACTTCTGGATGTCCGGGTCCACCAGCCGCATCGGGCGCTCGCTGAGCAGCTCCATCGGCCGCAGCAGCGGGGCCACGGCCCGCTTGAACTCCAGCACCTCCCGCTTGAGCTGGTAGATGCGGCCGGCGTCGCCGCCGCGCGCGACGCCCTTGGCGGGCGCGGCGAACACCGCGTTCTCCACCTCGTCGATGTCGTCCTGCACGGCCGCCGCGACCGCGATGTACCCGTCGACGACGTGGTCGGCGATCGAGTGCAGGACCGCCGAGGGGCCCTTGGCCAGCAGTTCGGGGTCGTCCTGGAGGCGGTGGCGCAGGCCCCGCAGCGAGCCCTGCCCGCCGTGCCGGACCGTGATCACGAAGTCGGGGCCGGTGAAGCACATCACCTCGCCGGTCTCCACGACCTCGCTGGTCGCCGTGAGCTCCGCGTGCTCCACGTAGTGGATCGTCTTGAACACCGTGAAGAGGGTGTCGTCGTAGCGCTCCAGCTTCGGCCGCTGGTGGGCGTGGACGGCGTCCTCCACGGCGAGCGGGTGCAGGCCGAAGACGGCGGCGATCCCCGCGAACTCCTCCTCCGTCGGCTCGTGCAGGCCGATCCAGGCGAAGCCGCCGTCCTCGCGGACCCGCCGGATCGCCTCACGGGGCGTCAGGCAGGCCGAGCCCAGCGCGCGGCGGCCGTCGCGGTACACCGCGCAGTCGACCACGGCGCTGCTCGCCGAGGGGTCGCGGGTGGCGTCGTAGCCGGGCTGGACGGGGTGGGACCTGCGCAGCGCCGGTCGGACGGCGGCACGGAGGTAGGGCAGCATCGACATGGCAGGCTCCTTCGCACGCACGGCCGCAGGCCGTACGGGGTGGGAGATCCCTCCGGTGGACGCGGACTGCCGGCGGCGGGCGCACCGGCAGGGCGGAGGGAAAGGGACGGGAGGACAGACGTTCCGCCGTCGCTCTTCTGCTGATCGGATGATCAAACGGGGCAGGGTGCTCCCGTACCAGGTGCGGAAGAGCGATTGGTACTGCACGATCGACTTCGGTCCACGGCAGTCCCCACCTCCTCCGGCCGGTCCCCCGTGGGGGACGTCCTGTCGCCGGGGCCCCGAGGCACCGCTTCTGCGGTGCGGCCCCGACCAGCGGTCAACACTATCAGCCGACGGATGGTCAAGACCCGCCCTTTACCCGCCTGATACGAGTTCTATGCTCGGCGCATGGCAGAAATTCTGGCTCTCGTCGAAGCCCGGCTGCGCAGCGCCCTCGGCGAGCCCGACGCCCGCGCCGCCGTCACGTTCCTCGGCACGGACCGCATCGAGGTGCTCCGCTTCACCGGGGACGGCCTCGTGCGGTACGCGACCCTCGGCATGTCCGCGTCCCCGATGACCGACCCGACCGCCGTGGTCGCCGACCCGCTGCGCGGGCCGCGGGCCGAGCTGGTGCTGACGGTGCGGGCGGGCCTGGCACCCACCGACCGGGTGCTGCGGCCGCTCGCCGTGCTCGCCGCCTCGCCGCAGGTCGAGGGGCTGGTGGTGGCGCCCGGCGCGTCGCTCGACGTGGGCGAGCCGCTGTGGGAGGGCGCGCCGTTCACCTCGGTGCTCGTCGCGGAGCCCGGCGGGCTCGTCGAGGACCTCGAACTGGACGAGCCGATGGAGCCGGTGCGGTTCCTGCCGCTCCTGCCGATGACCGCGAACGAGGCCGCCTGGAAGCGGGTCCACGGCGCGGCGGCCCTCCAGGAGAGGTGGCTGGCGCGGGGGACGGACCTGCGCGACCCGCTGCGTACGGCCGTGGCGCTGGAGTGAGGCATCCGACCGGGTGATCGTGTCTTGACGGGGCGCCGGGCGGGGAGGAGCGTGGCTACCCATGAGGGGCGAACCGAGTTGCCCGAAGTGCGGTGGCCGGGTCAGGGCGCCCGGACTCTTCTCCGACTCCTGGCAGTGCGCGGTGCACGGCGCGGTGCACCCCCTGCAGCCCGTGGTCCCGCCCAGCGTCGAGGCCCTGGGGGTCGTCGTGCACCGGGCCCGGGTGCCGGTGTGGATGCCGTGGCCGCTGCCGGTGGGGTGGCTGTTCACGGGGGTGGCTGCGGCGGGCGACGACCGCAGCGGGGGCAGGGCGACCGCCGTCGCCTGCTCCGGGCCCGGACCGCTGGGCGGCCCCGGCGAGTTGGTGCTGATCGCGGAGGAGCTGGGCGTCGGGCTGGGCTCCCGCTACGCCGGCATCGACGGCCCCGATCCCGGCTCCGCCATCGACGTCTCCTCCCCGCCGCACGCCAAGGTCGTCGCGGGCGGCCGGCCGACACCGCTGTGGCACGTGAACGGGGCCCCGGAGGACCGGGCCGTCTTCGCCGGGGAAGCCCGGGGGCTGTGGCTGTGGGCCATCGCCTGGCCCGAGCAGTCGGGCCTCCTGATGTACGACGAACTGGTCCTGACGGACCTGCGCGAGGCGGGCGCCGAGGTGGAGATGCTGCCCTGCGGGGCCCTCAGCCCGCGGATCCTCGGCCTGTAGGCGTCCGCGCCGTCGCCGTCGCCGTCGCCGTCGCCGTCGCCGTCGCCGCCGCCGCGGCCCGCGCGGGGCGGCCGCCCGGGCGCCGCGGAGGACCGGGGGGCGGAGGGGGCGCGGCCGGGCGTTATCCTGGGGTGTCCCCGCAACCCCGACCCCTGGAGCCATGGCCGTGCGCATCGACCTGCACGCCCACTCCACGGCGTCCGACGGGACCGACACCCCCGCCGAGCTGGTCCGCGCCGCGGCCGCCGCCGGGCTGGACGTCGTCGCGCTCACCGACCACGACACCGTCGCGGGACACGCCGAGGCCGTCGCGGCCGCCCCGGCCGGGCTGACCGTCGTCCCCGGCATGGAGCTCTCCTGCCGCCTCGACGGCATCGGCATGCACATGCTCGCGTACCTCTTCGACCCCGAGGAGCCCGAGCTGGCCCGCGAGCGGGAGCTCGTCCGCGACGACCGCACGCCGCGCGCCCGCGCGATGATCGCCAAGCTGCGCGGCCTCGGCGTGGACGTCACCTGGGAGCAGGTCTCCCGGATCGCCGCCGGCGGCTCCGTCGGCCGGCCCCACATCGCGACCGCGCTCGTCGAACTCGGCGTCGTGCCCACCGTGTCGGACGCGTTCACCCCCGACTGGCTCGCGGACGGCGGGCGCGCCTACGCCGAGAAGCACGAGCTCGACCCGTTCGAGGCGGTACGCCTGGTCAAGGCGGCCGGCGGCGTCACCGTGTTCGCGCACCCCGCCGCCGTCAAGCGCGGCCGCTGCGTGCCCGAGTCGGCGATAGCCGAACTCGCCGCCGCCGGGCTGGACGGCATCGAGGTCGACCACATGGACCACGACGACGCCACGCGCGCCCGGCTGCGCGCCCTGGCCGGCGACCTCGGCCTGCTCGTGACCGGCTCCAGCGACTACCACGGCAGCCGCAAGACCTGCCGCCTCGGTGACTACACCACCGACCCGGAGGTCTACGGCGAGATCACGCGCCGCGCGGCGGGGGCCTTCCCCGTCCCGGGCGCCGGCGGAGACACGCGCGCGTAAGGCCGCCCCGCCCGGCAGCCGCCGGGCCTGCGCCCGCACGCCCCGCCCCCAGCACCCTCCTGCGAAACACCCCTCTCTCTGCAAGGCATCACTGTGTTCGACTTCGCCGTCTTCGGATCCCTATTTCTCACGCTTTTTGTGATTATGGACCCTCCGGGGATCACGCCGATCTTCCTCGCCCTCACCTCCGGCCGCCCCGTCAAGGTGCAGCGCAGGATGGCCTGGCAGGCCGTCTGCGTGGCCTTCGGCGTCATCGCCGTCTTCGGCATCTGCGGCCAGCAGATCCTCGACTACCTGCACGTCTCCGTTCCGGCGCTGATGATCGCCGGCGGTCTGCTGCTCCTGCTCATCGCCCTCGACCTGCTCACCGGGAAGACGGACGAGCCGAAGCAGACCAAGGACGTCAACGTCGCCCTCGTCCCGCTCGGCATGCCGCTGCTCGCCGGACCGGGTGCGATCGTCTCCGTCATCCTGGCCGTGCAGAAGGCCGACGGGGTCGCGGGGCAGGTCTCGGTCTGGGCCGCGATCGTCGCGATGCACGCGGTCCTGTGGCTCACGATGCGCTACTCGCTGGTGATCATCCGGGTCATCAAGGACGGCGGCGTCGTCCTCGTGACGCGGCTCGCGGGCATGATGCTCTCCGCCATCGCCGTGCAGCAGATCATCAACGGCGTGCTCCAGGTCGTCCGCGGCGCGTGATGCCCGGCGCGCCCGCGCATGCGAACGCCCCCGCACCGGATGGTGCGGGGGCGTTCGGCGTGTGCGGGCGAAGCGTCAGGAGGACGCACTCTCGGCCGGTCGGATCAGGATGCGCTGGCCGATCGAGGCCGCCTGCTGCACGATCCGGTTGACGGAGGCCGCGTCCACGACGGTGCTGTCCACGGCGGATCCGTCGACATCGTCCAGGCGCAGAATCTCGAAGCGCACGGCTTCTCCCTTCGTCAGTGTTCTCCTTGCACTGTTCCAACCAGGGGGAGGAGGCAAACATTCCCTACGCTAAATAAATTTTTTCCCAGGCTAACTACTTCTGGTCCGCGGAGGCCCAGAACGACACCAGTGCCCTGGCCGTGGCCTGCGGGTTCTCCGCATTGGGGGAGTGCTCCGCCCCCGGCACCACCACCCGCCGCGCCCCGAGCCGATCCGCCATCTCGTCGAGCAGCGGCACCGGCCACGCGTAGTCCACCTCGCCGGAGACGACCATCATGGGCAGGCCCACGGCGGCGAGCCCGTCCACCCGGTCCGGCTCGGAGACCAGCACCCGCCCCGTGGCGATGAGCTGCTCCGGGACGGTGGCCAGCCAGCGGCCGCGCAGGAACTCCTCCAGCTCCGGCGCGTCCGGCTCCGCGTCCTCCGGATCGTAGGAGCGCATCGCGGTCCACACACCCGCCATGTCCTCCCGCATCGCCTCCAGGGCCGCCACCAGCAGCTTCGTCCGCGCCTGCTGCTCCTCGGAGATCGCGCCCGGCCCGCTGCTCATCAGCGTCAGCGAGGCGAACGGCGCCGCGTCCCGCAGGACCGCCGCCCGCGCGACCAGGCCGCCCAGCGAGTGCCCCAGCAGGTGGAGCGGCCCCCCGCCGCCGAGCGCGGCGGCCTGCGCGAGGACATCGCGCGCCAGCTCCTCCAAGGCGTACGCGGACTCCTCGCGCGGCCCCGGCGTCTCGTGCTGCCCGCGCCCGTCGACGGCGACGACCCGGTATCCGGCCGCGGCCAGCGGCTCCAGCAGCCCGATGAAGTCCTCCTTGCTCCCGGTGAACCCGGGAACCAGCAGGGCGGTGCCGCGCTCCGGCGCCCCCGCCTCATGCACGGCGAAGTCGCCGCGGGCGGTGGTCAGACGGTACGCGCGGGCGTCGGACGGGAGGGTCAGGCGGGGCGGCTTGCTCATGGCCCGAGGTTACCGGCCCGTAGGAAGCCGCTCACTCCGAGGGGCGGGCCGCCCCGGGAACGCCGGGGGCCCGGCCCCCCGAGCGGGGAGCCGGGCCCGTGGCACGGTGCTGTGGGGGCTCTACGCCTCCGCGGCGGGCGCGACGGCCTTGCGGGTGCGCGTGCGCTTCGGCTTGGCCGGAGCCTCCTCGGCGGCAGCGGCGGCCTCGGCCACCGGAGCCTCCGCGGCCGCGGCCGCCTTGCGCGTGCGGGTGCGCTTCGGCTTGGCGGGGGCCTCCTCGGCGGCCTCGGCCACCGGGGCCTCCGCGACGGGCGCGACGGCCTTGCGCGTGCGGGTGCGCTTCGGCTTGGCCGGGGCCTCCTCGGCCACCGGGGCCTCGGCGACCGGGGCCGGCGCCGCGGCCGGAGCGGCAGCGGCCTTGCGCGGGGCGCGCGTGGTGCGGCGGGCCCGGACGGGCTCGGCCGGCGGCGCGATCTGGAAGTCCGGCTCCGGCCCGGCCGGCAGCACCGGCGCCGCGACGGGCGCGGCCGCGGCCGCCGCCAGGATCGAGGTCTGGGTGGGCTTGCGGGTCCGGGCGGCCCGGCGCGGCGCCGCAGCGGCCTTGGCCGGCGCGGCCTTGGCGGGGGCCTCGGCGGCGGGGGCCTCGACCACCGGCGCCTCGACGACCGGCACCTCGGCGGCCGGCACCTCGGCGACGGGCGCGCCGGCGACCGGAACCTCGACGGCCGGAGCCGCGGCGACGGTGGCCGCGGCGGCCTCCGCCGCCGACACCCGGGTCCGCCGGCGGCGCGGCCTGCGCGGCTCGTCCGCGGCGGGCGCCTCGGCGGCGGGGGCGTCGGCCACAGCGGCGGGAGCCGCAGCGGCCTCGGCCGCCGCGGCCACCTCGGCACCGCCGCGCGTACGGCGGCGCTGGCGCGGGGTCCGCTCCCGGGCCGGGCGCTCCGCCTCGGCGGAGGCCGCCGGACGGCGCTCGCCGCGGCCGCCCCGGCCGCCGCGGCCGCCGGTCTCGCCCAGGTCCTCGATCTCCTCGGCGTCCAGGCCGGCCCGCACGCGCTCGGCGCGCGGCAGGACACCCTTGGTGCCGGCGGGGATCCCCAGCTCCTCGTAGAGGTGCGCGGAGGTGGAGTACGTCTCGACCGGGTTGTGGAAGTCGAGCTCCAGCGCCTTGTTGATCAGCTGCCAGCGCGGGATGTCGTCCCAGTCGACCAGCGTGATCGCGGTGCCCTTGTTGCCCGCGCGGCCGGTGCGGCCGACCCGGTGCAGGAAGGTCTTCTCGTCCTCGGGCGTCTGGTAGTTGATGACGTGCGTCACGCCCTCGACGTCGATGCCGCGCGCGGCGACGTCGGTGCACACCAGGACGTCGACCTTGCCGTTGCGGAACGCGCGCAGCGCCTGCTCGCGCGCGCCCTGGCCCAGGTCGCCGTGGACGGCGCCGGCCGCGAAGCCGCGCCGCTCCAGCTGCTCGGCGATGTCCGCCGCGGTGCGCTTGGTCCGGCAGAAGATCATGGCGAGTCCGCGGCCCTCGGCCTGCAGGATGCGCGACACGAGCTCCGGCTTGTCCATGTTGTGCGCGCGGTAGACGCGCTGCGTGATGTTGGCGACGGTCGCGCCCTCGTCGTCGGGCGAGGTGGCGCGGATGTGCGTCGGCTGCGTCATGTACCGGCGGGCCAGGCCGATAACGGCGCCCGGCATGGTCGCCGAGAACAGCATCGTCTGCCGCTTGGCCGGCAGGTGGTTGATGATCTTCTCGACGTCGGGCAGGAAGCCCAGGTCGAGCATCTCGTCGGCCTCGTCCAGCACCAGCGCCTTGACGCGCGAGAGGTCGAGCTTGCGCTGGCCGGCCAGGTCGAGCAGGCGGCCGGGCGTGCCGACGATCACGTCGACGCCCTTCTTGAGCGCCTCGACCTGCGGCTCGTACGCGCGTCCGCCGTATATGGCGAGGACGCGGACGTTGCGGACCTTTCCGGCCGTCAGCAGGTCGTTCGTCACCTGGGTGCACAGCTCGCGCGTCGGGACGACGACGAGGGCCTGGGGGGAGTCGGTGAGCTGGTCGGGCGTGGCCCGGCCGGCCTCGACGTCCGCGGGGACGACGACGCGCTCCAGCAGCGGAAGGCCGAAACCGAGCGTCTTGCCGGTTCCGGTCTTGGCCTGTCCGATGACGTCCGTGCCGGAGAGGGCGACGGGAAGGGTCATCTCCTGGATGGGGAAGGGGGTGGTGATGCCGACGGCTTCGAGGGCTTCGGCGGTCTCGGGAAAGATCCCGAGGTCTCGGAACGTAGTCAGGGTGCTGCCTCTTCTGTGAGACGCGGCGCGAGGCGGCGAGGGGGTCCACCGTGCCGTGCTTGCCGTACTGCGACGTGCGAAGCTGCGCGGGACCACTGCCTTCGCTCAAGCGCTTGAGCCGCTGAGGGGGCCCCTCTCGGACGCGGTACGCATGGACGTACGCATCACCGAGGGCGGTCGGGTTGGAGCCGATCGGGCCACCGACCGGGCATCCTCATTCGGATGGCCCGCCGAGTATCCGGCAGGCGCATTACCACTGTACCCCGGATTCCCGCAGCCGTGTCGGGTGAATTCACCTGGTCGTCGTGTCGCGGTGGCGAGGACGTCGTGCGACGCGGTGGCCTCGGGGTCCCCGGGGCGGGCTATTGTGCGGACCATGTCGACCGTAGAAAACGCAACGCCCGCCGACGACGGCGCCTCCGCCGGGTCCGGCGGCATCGCCGCCCAGGACTGGGCGACCGCCTCGGCCTCGCCGCAGTACCGGGCCGCCGTCGTGGACCTCCTGGGCGCGCTCGCGTACGGCGAGCTGGCCGCATTCGAGCGCCTCGCGGAGGACGCGAAGCTCGCGCCCACCCTCGACGACAAGGCCGAGCTCGCCAAGATGGCCGCCGCCGAATTCCACCACTTCGAGCGGCTGCGGGACCGGCTCGCCGCGATCGACGCCGAGCCGACCGCCGCGATGGAGCCCTTCGCCAAGGGCGTCGACGACTTCCACCGCCAGACCGCCCCGTCGGACTGGCTGGAGGGCCTGGTCAAGGCGTACGTGGGCGACTCGATCGCCAGCGACTTCTACCGCGAGGTCGCCAGCCACCTGGACGCGGACACCCGCGCCCTGGTGCTCGGCGTGCTCGACGACACCGGCCACGGCGGCTTCGCCGTGGAGAAGGTCCGCGCCGCCATCGAGGCCGACCCGCGCTGCGGCGGCCGGCTCGCCCTGTGGGCGCGCCGCCTGATGGGCGAGGCGCTCTCGCAGGCGCAGCGGGTCGTCGCCGAGCGCGACGCCCTGTCCACCATGCTCGTCGGCGGAGTCGACGGAATGGCGGCCGGCTTCGACCTGGCGGCCGTCGGCGAGATGTTCGCCCGCATCACCAAGGCGCACACCAAGCGGATGGCGGCCCTCGGCCTGGCCGCCTGACACAGGCGGTTCCGGCTCCTGCCGTACGGCGGCCCCGGCGCGCGCACCGCGCACCGGGGCCGCCGCGTCACGATCCGCCGGAGGGCCCGCCGGGCGGGCGGCGTCCGGTGCGGGAGCGGTGCGCGCGGGGACGGTCAGCCCCGCGACGGGAGCGAAAACGGAGCCCGGCGCGGGCCGCCGGAGGACCCGCCCGGCCGCAGCAGCAGCGACAGCACCACGGCGGACACCAGCACCGCGCCGGCCAGCGTCGCCATCGGACTGGCGTGCCCCGGGCCGAGCGCGTACCCCGTCAGCCAGGCCCCGAACAGGGCGCCGAGCACACCGCTGGTGAGCACCACCCGCGCGGCGGGCAGGCGCCGGGCGAGCAGGCGCACCGCCCCTGCCGCCAGGGCCAGGCCCAACAGGGCGGAGCCGAGCGCTTCCAGCAGCAGCATGAGGGCCTCCCGCAGGCCGGGGCCGAACCAGGTCAGAGCCGTCCTACCCGAAGCGGAAGACGCGGAAACGGCCCGGCGGAATCAACCGCCGGGCCGTTTCGGCCAGTTCCCGGGCGCCCTGGGGGCGACCCGACACCGGGTCAGAGCGCGCCGAAGCCGACCTTGCGGACGTTCGGCTCGCCCAGGTCCACGTACGACAGGCGGTCGGACGGCACCAGGACCCGGCGGCCCTTGTTGTCGGTGAGGCTGAGCAGCGGCTCCGAACCGGTCAGCGCGGCCGAGACGATGCGCTCCAGCTCCTCGGCGCTCAGGTCGCTCTCCAGCACGATCTCCCGGGGTGCGTGCTGCACGCCGATCTTGACCTCCACGGCTTCGTCCCTCCGACGGTCGTTGTGCGCGATCAGCCGCGCCGTACCGGTCCACATTAGCCCGCAGAGGGGACGGGCGAGCCGTGCTCCGGGCACGCTCGCAGCGAACAGCGCGGGGCGGCGCCGACCGCGCCGGCCGGCACCGCCCCGCGGCCGGTCAGGAGGCCGGGCCCGCCGCGGCGCCGTCCGCGCCGTGCAGGGGGAAGCCGGCGATGCCGCGCCAGGCCAGCGACGTCAGCAGGCCCACCGCCTTGTCGCGGGCGACCGGGCTCTCGCTGGACAGCCAGTACCGGGCCACCACCTGCGAGACGCCGCCCAGGCCCACTGCCAGCAGCATCGACTCGTCCTGGGACAGCCCCGTGTCCTCCGCGATCACGTCGGAGATCGCCTCCGCGCACTGCAGCGACACCCGGTCGACGCGCTCGCGCACCGCGGGCTCGTTGGTCAGGTCGGACTCGAACACCAGGCGGAACGCGCCGCCCTCCTCCTCCACGTACGCGAAGTAGGCGTCCATGGTCGCGGCGACGCGCAGCTTGTTGTCCGTCGTCGACTCCAGCGCCCCGCGCACCGCCTGGAGCAGGTTCTCGCAGTGCTGGTCCAGCAGCGCCAGGTACAGGTCCAGCTTGCCGGGGAAGTGCTGGTAGAGCACCGGCTTGCTGACCCCGGCCCGCTCGGCGATGTCGTCCATCGCCGCCGCGTGGTACCCCTGCGCGACGAAGACCTCCTGGGCCGCGCCCAGGAGCTGGTTGCGTCGGGCTCGGCGCGGCAGGCGCGTGCCCCGAGGACGCGCTGCCTCCGTCTGCTCGATGGCTGTCACGCCGCCTCCCACTTTCTCTCATGCACAGTGCGCTCTGCGCCGCGCCCGCCATCGTACTTTTCGGTAACCGCATGCGGGGGGTTCCGGCCGAGTTTTCTCGCTCTGCGGACCACCCGGAGGCGCTGGTCAGGACGCCCTGGCGGGTTACCGGGCGGTAGTGGGCTGCGGTGGACGGCTCAGCGGTAGTCCTCCTCGTCCAGGGGCACCACGCGCGCCTGCTCGACGGCGTCGCCGTCGGTCGCCTCTCCGCGCTCCACCCCCGTGACGCGCTCGTCGTCGTCATCGGGCCGGATCTCCGCCAGCTGCTCGGCCGCGTCGGCCTCCGGCGCCTCCGCGTCCAGCGACTCCCGGAACTGGCGCCGGAAGCTGTCCGGCTCTGCGGGGTCGACACTCATCTGGCTCTCCCCTTCCCTCACCCCTGGTCCTGCCTACCCCAAAGCCTAGGAGGATCGCGCGTGCACCGCTACGCGGCCGTCCCCGGCCTGTGACGCCGAACACAAGAGTCCGGACGTGATCGTCTCGTAACATTGCCCCCATGTCTTCGACCGAGCTCCCGGGTGTGCGCTCCGCCGCCGAGCCGTCCTCCCGGGCCGGCGCCGCCCGGGTGGCCGAGGGGGAGCAGCTGCGCACCGACCGGCTGCCGGGCCTGGAACTCGCCGTGCGGTTCCGCCCCGCCACCGCCGGGACCGGACTCCCGGCCGCCCTGTTCGTGCACGGCCTCGGCGGCTCCTCCACCAACTGGTCCGCCCTCATGGCCCGCCTGGAGGACCGCGTCGACGGCGAGGCCGTCGACCTGCCCGGCTTCGGCTGGTCGCCGCCGCCCGCCGACCGGAACTACTCGGTCACCGCGATGGCCCGCGCCGTCATCCGGCACCTCGACGCCGCCGGCCGCGGCCCCGTCCACCTCGTCGGCAACTCCCTCGGCGGCGCCGTCACCACCCGCGTCGCGGCCGCCCGCCCCGACCTGGTGCGCACCCTGACCCTGGTCTCGCCCGCCCTGCCCGAGCTGCGCGTGCAGCGGTCGGCCGTGCCGACCGGCCTCCTCGCCCTCCCCGGGACCGCGGCGCTGGTCGAACGGCTCACCCGCGGGCTCACCGCCGAGCAGCGCACCCGGGGCGTCACCGAACTCTGCTACGGCGACCCCTCGCTGGTACCGCCGGAGGCCTTCGCCCAGGCCGTCGAGGAGATGGAGCGCCGCATGGCCCTCCCCTACTTCTGGGAGGCGATGAGCCGCACCACCCGCGGCATCGTCGACGCCTACACCCTCGGCGGACAGCACGGACTGTGGCGGCAGGCCCAGCGCGTGCTGGCCCCGACGCTGCTCGTCTACGGCGGCCGCGACCAGCTCGTCTCCTACCGCATGGCCCGCAAGGCCGCCGCCGCGTTCCGCGGCTCGCGCCTGCTGTGCCTGCCCGCCGCCGGGCACGTGGCGATGATGGAGTGCCCCGACGTCGTGGCGGGGGCGTTCCGGGAGTTCCTGGACGACACCGGGAAACATGTCCGATATACCGACGACGGCAGAGGCTGAGCACCTTGGGACGACACAGCCGCAAGGGCCCCGCTCCCGCAGGCCGGCCCCCCGAGGCCGCCCCCGCCACGACGTCGGGGC
>NZ_RPSE01000839.1:0-728 GCF_003949955.1 Streptomyces sp. WAC05292 | reverse complement strand
CTTTGTCGGGAAAACCGCTCCCGGTCTATGGGAACGGCGAGCAGATCCGCGATTGGCTGTATGTTGATGATCACGCCCGCGCACTGTACAAAGTGGCTACAGAGGGCAAGATCGGTGATACATATTGCATTGGTGGTCATAATGAACGTAAAAATATTGATGTTGTAAAAACTATTTGCGCAATTCTTGATAAAATCATCGATAAAAAACCAAACGGTATTGTCAATTTTGCAGAGCTTATAACTTTTGTTGCCGATCGTCCTGGACATGATCTTCGTTATGCCATTGATGCAACTAAAATGAAAAATGATCTCGGCTGGGAGCCTCTAGAAACCTTTGAAAGCGGGATCGAAAAAACTATTCAATGGTATCTTAATAATGAAGGTTGGTGGCAGCGTGTTCTTGATGGCTCTTACGCTGGTGAACGTCTTGGCCTGAACAAATAATCGAGGTATAGCTTTATGAAAGGAATTGTTTTAGCTGGCGGTTCAGGTACACGCCTGTACCCGATTACACAAGGTGTGTCTAAGCAACTGCTCCCTATATATGACAAGCCTATGATTTTTTACCCAGTATCGGTACTCATGCTTGCCGGTATTCGGGATATCCTCATTATCACCACACCTGAAGATATGCCTGCTTTCCAGCGCTTAATGAAAGATGGCTCGCAGTTTGGTGTTAATTTCACCTACGCCGTGCAGCCCTCACCAGATGGCCTGGCACAGGCA
>NZ_RPSE01000838.1:0-730 GCF_003949955.1 Streptomyces sp. WAC05292 | reverse complement strand
GAAGACGTGGCGGCGCGTGGCGCCCCCGACGTCCCCGCCCCCCCCCCCCACCCCCCCCGCCCGCCCCCGCCGCACCGCCGCGCCCCGCGCGGCGGAGCGCCCCGCCCCGGCCCCCCCCCCGCACCCCACCGCCCGCCCACCCGCGGCCCCCCCCCCCCCCCCCCCCCCGCCCGGCGCCCCCCCCCCCCCCCCGCTGACCCCCCAGCGCGCCGGGCCGCCCGCCCCGTGGCCCCGGCGCCGGGGCGCTGAGGGCATCAGGTGCCGTCGTATCCGGCGGTCGGCATCGACAGTCGGCGGTGCACCTCCGCCTTCATCGCCGAGGTGTAGTACGGCTCGTCGAGTCCGGCGGTCTCCCAGCGGACGCCGCGCCGCCGGCACTCGGCGGTGAACTCCTCCACGGAGCGCAGGGCCCGGGCGAGCACGCGGCGGTTGGGGGCGACGAACAGGTCGACCAGGCCCGCCTCCACGTCGCACCACAGGCCGCAGTGGTCGGCGCGCAGCCCGTAGACGAGGAACTCCTTGGTGACGACGTGCCCCTGGTCGGCGGCCCAGCGGGCGCACATGGCGTGCTGGCTCCGGGTGTCGACCGCGAAGGGGTCGGTGTCGAGGTCTTCAAGCGGGGCCAGGCTGGCGATCGCGGCCACGCGCAGTCCATCCATGCCGCCCGACCCTACTCCGATCCGGGGCCGTGGAGGAGGGGGATGCGGGGTCGGGTTGACGGGCGCCGTGG
>NZ_RPSE01000837.1:0-732 GCF_003949955.1 Streptomyces sp. WAC05292 | reverse complement strand
TCGGCACCACCGGCACCAACGCCCCCACCGCCACCAGCAGGAACAGCGCCGGATACCCGACCGCCTGCTCGGCGGTCTCCGCGGGCACCCCGCCCGCCGCCCACGCCCAGCCCGCGGCCGCCGCCACAGTCCCGGTGCCGCGCCCGCCAGCAGGGCCAGGAGCACCGCCGCCACCACGCCCTGCCAGGGCTCCGCGAACAGCGACCCGCCGAGGATCCCGATCAGTCCGTACGCCGCCGCCCACGCCGCGCACGCCGGCGCGTCCCCGCGCGCGAACCGGCGCAGCGGCCACTGCGCGAGCAGGCACGCGGCCATCACCGGGATCCGGCCGGCCGGCACCAGCCGGGACAGCACCAGCACCTGCACCCCGTGCCGTTCCAGGCCCGCCCGCGCCTGCTCCAGCCGCTCCGGCGCGGTCCGCGCCCGCAGCCGCTCCAACCCCCGCGACCCGCCCGGCGACCGCACCCCGCGCCCGCCCAGCCAGTACAGGGCGAGGTCCCCCGCGAACGCGGCCAGCGCGGCCACACCGATCACCAGCAGCACCCCCAGAGGCGGCGACGCCCGGTGGAAGGCCACCACCGCCGCAGAACTCACCAGCGCCCCTGTCGGCACCACCGGCACCAACGCCCCCACCGCCACCAGCAGGAACAGCGCCGGATACCCGACCGCCTGCTCGGCGGTCTCCGCGGGCACCCCGCCCGCCGCCCACGCCCAGCCCGCGGCCGCCGCCAC
>NZ_RPSE01000836.1:0-734 GCF_003949955.1 Streptomyces sp. WAC05292 | reverse complement strand
CCTTCCGGCTTCCGCCTTCCGGCTTCCGCCTTCCGGCTTCCGGCCCTCGCCCCCTACTCCCCCAGCCGGGTCTCCGCCTCGGCCAGGATTTCCGTCAGCCGGACCCCAAACCCCGCGTCGCACGCATGCGGCGTGCCCGTGCGGGCTGCCGTCAGCAGTGCGTCCACGGCTCGGCCGTAAGCGCCCGGGACGTCCGTCCAGTTGGGCAGGGCGTGGACGCCCTCGGCGCCGCGGAGTTCCAGGCCCACCCCCGCGGCCGCCACCGGGGCGCCCAGGCTGAGGACCGCGGTGCTCGCCGCGCCGGAGGCGTGGCGCAGTGCCAGTTGGACCACGTCGGACGGTCCGCGCGTCGCCGTTACGGCGGTGACGTCGCCCAGGACGGGGACAAGGACGGACAGGACGTGCGGGCCGACGTCCCACAGTCCCCCCTTGTCCTTGCGCCACGGAGAGTCCGCGTACGCGCTGGGCGCGCCGTCGGGCGGGAAGACGGCGCCCAGCCAGTGTGCGGCCGCGGTGAACCACCCGGTGCGACCGGTCTGCTCGCGCACCCAGGCGGCAGCCGGCTCGGCGAAGCGGAGGGTGAGGAAGACGACGGAGGCGACGCCGTGCCGGTCGGCGGCGTCGGCGACGGCCCGCGCGTCGGCGACGGTCGTGGCGACGGGCTTGTCGAGCAGCAGGTGGCAGCCGGCGGCGGCGGCGCGGACGGCGAGGGGGGCCTGGACGTCGGGCGGGAG
>NZ_RPSE01000835.1:0-734 GCF_003949955.1 Streptomyces sp. WAC05292 | reverse complement strand
CTGACGAGGCGCGTGGCCCCGCCACCGGCCCGGCGGCCAGGCGCGGGGCCACGCGCCTCGTCAGGGCGGCCGCCGGTTCCTTCGCGGTGAAGGCCGGCGCCGAGTCCCTCCGCGACGACGCCCTCGAACTGGACGCCGCCGAGGCCGCGGCCCGGTACCGGCACTGCGCCGGCGGCGTCCTGCCCCCGCACCTCGACACGCTCGTCGAGACCGCCTTCGCGCGGCTGGGCCGCTACCGGCGCACCGTCGGCGGCGCCGAGGCCGCGCGGCTGATCCGGCTCCTCGCGGAGCCGACCGAGGTGACCGGCCCGGATGCCCTGCCGCTGCCCGCCGGCCCCGGCCCGCTGGAACCGCTGGACGCGCGCGGCAGCGGCGCCGCCGAGCTGTTCGCCCGGCTGCGCGAGCCGGGGGCGGCGGCCCGGCTCGTCCTGCCCGACGGGACGGCCGCCCTGCCGCGGCCCGGCCACTCGCCGCTGCCCCTGGCCCGCACCGTGCGCCTGCTCATGGACTGGGTGCGGGCCTGGGAGGACGCCGACCCGCGCGCCGACTCCGGCACCGTCCGGGAGCTGCGCCGCCGGCTCTACGCCGCCCGTTTCGCCGTCGCCACCGTGATCGCGGCCCGGGACCGGCTGCTGCTGGCCGCCTACCGCGAGGCACTGGCCGGCGGAGAGCCCCCCGCCGACGCCGCCGCGCCCTACCGGAGCGCCACCCTCCGCCTCGGCGCGCTCCTGCCG
>NZ_RPSE01000834.1:0-740 GCF_003949955.1 Streptomyces sp. WAC05292 | reverse complement strand
GGGGTGGCGTGCATGGGGTTCCTGTCGTACGGGTCAGGGGTGCGGGAGGGCGGCGACCTGGGCGCCGTAGGTGTCGGTGCCCTCGGCGGGGCCGCCGGGCAGGCCGGCCAGCCCCGGCAGGAGGTCCCCGAACGCGTTGACCTCGCCGACGGCGAACCGCCGCCAGCCGGCGGCGGGCAGCAGGTCGACGCCGACGCAGGGCGTGCCGGGGAAGACGGCCGCGGCGCGCTCGCACACCTCCAGCGCCTGCCGCCAGCTGCCCCCGGCGGCGGCGACGGCGGCCTGTACGGCGGCCAGGTCGCCGCGGGACCCGCCCAGGTGCAGGTTGGTCAGCGGACCGGCGGCCGTGCGGACCACGGCGTGCGTGGCGCGGCCGGCGACCACGACGACGCGCAGGTCGGCGGAGCGGCCGTGCTGGGAGGCCTTGGGCAGCCAGCGCTCGACGTGGAGGCCGTCGGGGGCGAGGGCGTCGACGATGGCGGCGATGGCGGCCTCGTCCTCGTAGCGGTGCAGCCGCAGCGAGTTGTACAGGGCGCCGGAAGGGGTCAGTTCGACCGAGGTGGTGGCGCGCACACGGCCGCCGGAGGCGGTTTCGACGGCGAGCACGCCCGAGGCGGAGGAGCCGTGGGCCGGTTTGGCGAAGACCCGGCGCAGGCCCGGCCGGCCGAGGATTTCGCGCAGGTCGGGCCAGCCGCGCAGCGGCGGGGCGGCGGCCCCGGAGGTGGGGGACGGCGGGACGG
>NZ_RPSE01000833.1:0-753 GCF_003949955.1 Streptomyces sp. WAC05292 | reverse complement strand
TCCCCGTTCGCCGGATCCAGGCCCTCCCGCGCCGCTATGGTGCGCCCGACGGTGTGTCGCGCATCACGCGCCGCGAGCACAGAGGCAGAACGACAGCCCGGCCCGCTCGGCCCGCCGCAGCGGGCGCCGGGCGACTGGGGGGTACGCGTGCAGGAAATCACCAAGGGCGGCAACACCAGCCTGACCGCCCTCAGCGAGGATTCCGGATCCGTGGTGGTCAGCCTGGGCTGGACGAGCGCTTCGGGGGCCGGGGACGCGGACGTCTCCGTCCTCCTCCTCGACGAGGCCGGCAAGGTCCGCGGCGACGGCGACTTCGTCTTCTACAACAACCCGGCCGCCGCCGACGGCAGCGTCCAGTTACTGGGGAAGACGCCGACGGACAGCGGCGACGAGGACCGGATCAGCCTCGACCTCACCGCCGTCCCGCAGGACGTCGTGCGGATCGTCGTGGCGGCCAGCCAGTACGGCGACGCCCGCTTCGGCGACCTCGACGACCTGCGGATGACGGTCTCGGACCGGTCCGGGGAGCCGCTCGTCGGCTTCTCCATCGACGACGCCGGCCCGGAGACGGCCTTCATCTTCGGCGAACTCTACCGGCGCGGCCCGGAGTGGAAGTTCCGCGCGGTCGGCCAGGGGTACGAGACCGGCCTCGCCGGCCTGGCCACGGACTTCGGCATCACCGTCGACGACGGGGAGGACGCCGCCGTCCCGCCGGCGCTCCCCGTACCCGCCCCGGCCGGGGCGGGTACGGGG
>NZ_RPSE01000832.1:0-753 GCF_003949955.1 Streptomyces sp. WAC05292 | reverse complement strand
GCGGTGGGGTGGCCGTTCCTCCCCCCTCGGTCTCGGGGGTTACTTGAAGGTGACGTCCGAGCAGGAGTAGAAGGCCTCCTCGCTCTGGAAGGAGCCGTCCGGCTTCTTCAGGCCGTGCCAGATCGTGTAGATCAGGTGCTTGCCCTTCTTCTCCGGCAGCACCGCCTTGAACGTGAACGCCTTGGAGCCGAGGTAGCCGGACGGGGCCGCGGTCGCCGCCGTGTTGTCCGCGCTGAGGAAGGGGGTGTCCTCCAGGTCGGACCACTTCAGCGGCTTCTTCGGGTCGTAGCCGTCCTTCGTGACGTACATCTCCATGCGGTACGGGTTGTGCAGGGCGCTGATGTCGTAGCGCAGGTCGTACTCGGCGCCGCCGGGCAGGGTCGTCGAGGGGAAGTCGTCGCGGGGCAGGTCCAGGCCGGAGAACTGGGCGTTGCCGGCGCTGCACAGCTTGCCGTCGGGGATGCGGGCGCGGTGCTGCGGCGAGGAGGTGGGGGTGCTGTGGTCGATGGCGCGGCCTTGGACGATCGACTTCCAGTCGCCGGGGATGGCGGGGCTCGCGGCGAGGGCGAGCCGGCAGGCTTCGGTCGCGGTGCGGTTCTTCGTGCAGGCCACACTGCGGCTGACGGGGTCGGAGGTGGCGCCGTGCGCCGCGGCGGGCCCGGTGCCGAGCGTGGTGACGGCCAGCGGGAGGACGGCGAGGGCGGTGAGGCGCAGGGCCGCGGTCCGGCGGCCCTGCGCCTCACCGCCCTCGCC
>NZ_RPSE01000831.1:0-765 GCF_003949955.1 Streptomyces sp. WAC05292 | reverse complement strand
GGTCGAGGGGTGTCGTCAGGGCGTGGGCGAGGAGGGTGGAAGGCATCCGCCGAGCCTAGGGGGAGTGTCCAGTGGGCTGAAGCAGAGCCGGACCGGGCGGAGGGTTCGAAGCCACGGCCGTGGGAGGTGGCCGGGGAGCCCCCGGTGCGATGGTTCGGCGGCCTCTTGGCCCGGCTCGACGAACGGGCCGGGTGACGCTCAACCGACCGGGGGACGCCAGAAACCCGTGGTCCGGTACCGCCACCAGTAAGGAACCGTCGGATCGACCGGCCACGCGGCCAGCTGAACGCCTTGGGGTTCGAAGTGGTCGCGCTCGGGATCGACAGGCCGCCAACTCCGGTCCTGCGGCTCGTCGTCCCGAGGTGGGCGGACGTGTTCCACGGACCGCTCATCGCAGGCCCCGAAAGCCTGGTAGTTCTGTTGCGCCTCGACCAGTGAGGTCCGGTTGGCGCCCACTTCCCGGTCGGGCCAGCGCAGCTGCAGGGCGTCGTCCTCCCAGAAGCACACCGGGCAGATCTCGTACGAGCCGGGTGGCTCGCCCATTGTCAGACGGCCGCAGCACACGCAGGGGTACTTGATGATCACGCCTGTCATCCTGTCCTACCGCGCAGTCGGCCCCGATCCGGACCTGCGGCTGCCGGTGCCTTGTCCAGGTCGAGTTCGATCGCGGGGATTCGCAGCCGGAAGCCGCCCGATCAGGTGGCTGCCGAGGGCCGCATACGTGGGGGTGTTCGTTGGGGTCGGTACGCGTGTGCGGGTGGGGGT
>NZ_RPSE01000830.1:0-770 GCF_003949955.1 Streptomyces sp. WAC05292 | reverse complement strand
GCCCAGGGTAGGCGGCGGCTCCGACAGCCCGGCCGGGCGGGGGCGGTACCGGTTCGGGCAGGATGAGGCAATGGACACGGCTGAGTTGGAAGGGCGGGCGCGGCGGCTGGCGGGTGCCGGGGGCCGGCGGATCCTCGGGATCGCCGGAGCGCCCGGCGCGGGGAAGTCGACGCTGGCCGCGCACCTGGCGGCGGCCCTCGGACCGGACCTCGCGGCGGTGGTGCCGATGGACGGGTTCCACCTGGCCCGGGCCGAGTTGGAGCGGCTGGGCCGCGCCGACCGCAAGGGCGCGCCGGACACGTTCGACGCGGCCGGGTACGCGGCACTGCTGCGGCGGCTGCGGGATCCCGGGACCGCCCCGGTGTACGCACCGGCGTTCGACCGGTCGCTGGAGGAGCCGGTGGCCGGCAGCATCCCGGTCGGGCCCGAGGTACCGCTGGTGATCACCGAGGGGAACTACCTGCTGTACGGGGAGGGTGCCTGGGCGGAGGTCCGGCCGCTCCTGGACGAGGTGTGGTTCCTCGCACCGGAGGAGGGGCTGCGGGTGCGGCGGCTGGTGGCCCGGCACGTCCGGCACGGCAAGGCCCCGGATCGGGCACGGGAGTGGGTGGAGCGCTCGGACGAGGCGAACGCCCGGCTCGTCGCCCGGGGGCGTGGTCGGTGCCCTTGGGCCGTCTCTTTCGGATCTTGCCGGTCAGGCCCGCGTCGTGCGGTGCCGTGCGTCGCAAGGCGGAGGGCCGCCCGCGTATCGG
Source organism: Streptomyces sp. WAC05292 (assembly GCF_003949955.1). Taxonomy (NCBI): domain Bacteria; kingdom Bacillati; phylum Actinomycetota; class Actinomycetes; order Kitasatosporales; family Streptomycetaceae; genus Streptomyces; species Streptomyces sp. WAC05292. The sequence continues at coordinate 18 of NZ_RPSE01000830.1, read as the reverse complement.
GGTACGCGGGCGGCCCTC
>NZ_RPSE01000082.1:0-20371 GCF_003949955.1 Streptomyces sp. WAC05292 | reverse complement strand
CCCCACAGGCGGGGCGCGACCGGCCCGAACAGGACGACGGAGGGGGTGCGCAGCGCCGAGGCGAGGTGGGCCACGCCGCTGTCCCCCGCGACCACGCAGCGGGCGTGGGCGACGAGCGCGGCGAGCCCCCAGCCCGTGCGCACCGTGGACCAGGCTCCGAGCACCCGGCCCCGCATCCGCGCCGGCGGGTCGGTCTGCAGCAGCGTCGACTGGGCGGTGTCGCCGACGGACTCGGCGACGGCCATCGGCAGGACCAGCACCAGCAGCACCGCCAGCGACGGCGACAGTCCCGCGAGGACCTGCAGGAGCGCCCCCAGCACCGTGAGGGCGGCGACGAGCCGGACACCGGGGAGCCGCAGCCGCGCCCCGAGGACCGCGCCGACGATGCCGCCCGCGGCGAGCACCGTGGACACCGCGGAGAAGGAGGCCGCGTCCCCGGCGAGCGGGCCGGTGACGAGCACGACCAGCGTCAGCGAGTAGTTCCGGCCGAAGAGGGCGCTGATGCCGTTGAGGCCGGCCAGGGCGACGAGGCGGCGCCGGCCGAGGAAGTACCGCAGCCCGGCCCGCATGCCGGCGGCGGGCTCCGCCTCCTCCCCGGCCGCACCGGACGCGGCCGGCGCGGCGGGCCGCTCCGCGCCCGGGGCGCGACGGAGGAAGGGGATGACACAGGCCACGAAGAGGAAGGACAGCCCGTTCACGGCGTAGGCGGCGGCCGTACCGAACGCCGCGACCGTCACCCCGGCCAGCGCCGCCCCGACGAGCCGCCCCGCGCTGTGCACCAGCGACCCGACGCCGATCGCGGACGGCACGTCCCGCGCGGGGACGAGGCCGTTTCCGAGGAGCGCGCAGGCCGGCCCGTCGACGGTCGCGATCACGCCCGTGACCACGGCCAGGGCGAGGAGCACCGGCAGGTTCAGCAGGCCGAGGGCGACGAGCAGGCAGGTCGTGAAGGCGACCACGCCCAGCAGCGCCTGGCAGACCGCGGCGGTCACCTTGTGGGGGAACCGGTCGACGAGGGACCCGCCGGCCAGCCCGAGGAGCAGCCCGGGGGCCGCCTGGAGGGACACCGACAGGCCGGTGAGGGCGGCCGAGCCGGTGATCTGGAGCACGAGCAGGTTCTGCACCGTCAGCTGTGTCCAGGTGCCGGCGTTGGAGACGAAGTTGGCGGCGGCCCACCAGCGCATCCCGCGGTGGCGCAGGGCGCGCCACGGCGAGCGGTCGCCGGCCGCACCGGCGGGCGGGGAGGCGGAGGCGGGCGTGGGCGCGGCGGGGGCGGGCGCGGCGGAGCGCGCCGGGGAAGCAGAGGAGGACACAGCGGTACCGGGGAACGGGGCCAGGACGGGTCACGGGCGGCTCCGGCGTCTCGGCGCGGCCGGCGCCGCACCGAGCGGTCGCGGGTCGGGCACCGGGGGAATCGTCCCGTTCGGCCCATGCTGGCAGACCGGCTCCGCGAGCCGGGCGTGACCGCCGTCACCGGCCCGCCAATCCGCCCGCGCGCAGGGCCGGTTGGGGGCGGGGTGGGTTTGCTCACACCGGCCCGGCGGTGCCCGGCCCGTACCCGGGCGGCGCAGCCCGGCGCGCCCGCCCCGGCCCCGCCCCGCACAGTGGAGGCGCAGACACCGCCGGGCCGCGCCCGCGTCCGCCCGGCGGCCGGTGTACCGCGACGAAAGGCGTGTGACCGCGATGGACAGCTCCTCGCCCCTCGACCTGCTCGGCAGGCAGGCACTGGTGACCGGCGGGGCGCGCGGCCTGGGCGCCGCGATCTGCCGCCGGCTGGCGGCCGCGGGAGCCCGGGTGCTCGTCGCCGACGTACGGCGCGACCTCGCCGAGGACCTGTGCGAGGACCTCACGGCCCGCGGCGGGCAGGCCCGCCACCTGGACCTCGACGTACGGGACCCGGCGCAGGCCGCCGACGCCTTCCGCACCCTCGACGAGTCCGGCGAGGCACTGCACGTGCTCGTGAACTGCGCCGCGGTGGACGTGACGAAGTCCGCCGAGCACCTCACGGCGGACGAGGTCACCCGGGTGGTGTCCACCAACCTGCTGGGCCCGATGTACCTGTGCCTGGAGGCGTACCGCCGCATGGTGGCCCGCGGCGGCGGCCACATCGTGAACATCCTCTCCACCGCCGCGAACCGCACCTGGACGGAGGCCGGCCCCTACGCGGCCAGCAAGACGGGCCTGCGCGCCTTCACCCACACCCTCTTCAAGGAGGCGCAGCGCGACTGCCTGGGCATCGGCGTCACCGGCGTCATCGCCGGCGGCATGGAGACCGCGTTCATCATGGACCGCTTCCCCGACACGGACGTGTCGATGCTGCAGAGCCCCGACATCGTGGCCGACACCGTCATGTACGCGCTGTCCGTGCCGGGCGGCAGCGCGGTCCCCGAGGTGGTCGTCGTCCCCCGCCGGGAGCCGTCCTGGCCGTGACGTCCCCGCGCCCGCCCGGCCGCGGCCGGGCGGTCAGCCGCCGAGCAGGCGCAGCACGGCCCGCTCGACCGCGCCGCGGGTGGCCGGCGTGCCCAGGCATGCGTCCTCGCCGAGCCGCCCCAGCGCGGACGCGATGGTGACGCCGTCCTCGTACCGCTCGAAGACCAGCGGATCGATGTAGGAGGCGCGGCACACCGCCGGGGTGTTGCCCAGGTACGCGCTGACCTCCCGCACCGCCCGCGCCGCGGCCCGCTTGCGGGCGGCCTGCGAGCCGTTCGCCGTACGGGCCGACACGGCGAGGGCGACCGCGGCGAGGACCGTGGCGTGCCAGGTCCGGAAGTCCTTGGCAGTGATGTCCCGCCCGGACCGCTCCCGCAGGTAGGCGTTCAGGTCCGCGGCCCGCACCTCGTGCCAGGTGCGGCCCTCCCGGTACGCGAACAGCCGCTGGCCGGGGTCCTTGCGGCGCAGCAGCGCCCGTACGACCGCCAGGGCCGCGTCGTCGACCAGCGCTCGCTCGACGTGGCGGCCGGACTTCGCCGGGAAGTCCAGGCACACCTCGCCGCGGCGGCAGCGGGCGTGCTTGCGCAGCAGCGTCGTCAGGCCGTGGCTCTCGTTGTCGCGGGCGTACCGCTCCCCGCCGATCCGGAAGAAGCCCAGGTCCAGCAGGCGCGCCGCACAGGCCAGCACCCGGTCCCGGCCGAGGCCGCGCCCCGCGAGGTCTTCCTCGACGGCCTGCCGCAGACGCGGCAGGCCGCGCGCGACGCGGCGCACGTGCTCGTGCTTCGCCGCGTCGCGCTGCTCGCGGAACGCCTCGTGGTACAGGTACTGGCGGCGGCCCGCCGCATCCGTGCCGATCGCCTGGATGTGGCCGTTGGGCCAAGGGCAGATCCACACACCGGTCCAGGCCGGCGGGATGGCCAGCCGGCGGATCCGCTCCCGCTGCGCGGCGGGCAGCCAGCGGGGCGCCGTCGGCGTCGAGGTGGCGGAACCCCCGGCCGTGGCGCACCCGCTGCCATCCGGGCCGGTGCGGGTCACTCGTGCGCAGCCTGGTCACGGGCGGCCCGGTCAGCGGTCCAGGGCCCGCTTCAGCTCGGCCTTGTCCATCTGCGAGCGGCCCTTGATGCCCTTCTGCTTCGCCTCGTTGTACAACTGCTCCTTGGTGGGGCCGCCGGATCCGCTGTGGGACCGCTGTCCGCCCCGCTTGGCCGAGGACATGTCCCGGGTGGAGGACCGGCTGGCGGTCTTCGACTCGCCGGAACGCGCACGCTCCTTGTTCACCGTCCGCGCGGCGATCTCCTCGGCCCGCTTCTCCGACTCGCCGCGGTCCCGCGCCGACTCCTTGATGTGCTCGTACTGGCGCTCCCGCTTGGGGGACGATCCTCGGGGCATCGCCTGCTCCTTCCGTGTGCGGTGTAGGGGTGCGCCGTCGGTGCGCGTGCCCCTGCGCTAGCCCTTGCGCCGGGTCTTCGGCGCGTCGGGGGAGCGGACGCCCGAGAACGCCGAGTCGTCCTTGGCTCCGCTGGGGCGCCCGGACCGGCCGCGCCTGCCCAGGTCGTGGTGGCCCTCCTGGGCCTTGCCCGCCGTGTCCTCGCCGCGGCGGGTGTGGGATTCGACCGGCGATCCCGTGTCGGGCGGGCCGCCCTTCGAACCCCCCTTGCGGCGCTTGTCGGGGGAGTCGAAGGAGCGCCGGGCGCTCGGGTTGTCCTGCTTGTGCGTCGCGTCGACGTCGCCGGACCAGCCGTGCTGCTCGGTGCCCTCGTGCCGGCCCGGGCCCTCGCCGTGCGGAACGTGTGACTTCGGGCTGGTGGACATGAGCCGATCCTCCTCGCCTCGTGGCCCCCCTTCGCGACCCGCCTGCCCCGTCGGCCCCCGGACAATCCCCCCGGACGGCCGAAGCCCGGGTGTCCGCGGCGGAGGCCCGGGTAGGCGCGGCCACGTGGTTTCCGTTTCCCGACGCGGGCGTACGGCCCGGAGGAGGAGTACCCGTGACCGACACCGATACCGGCACCGGCCGGGGCGGCGTGGCCCCCGACCCGACGACCCTGCACCCCCGGCCCGGCTTCCCGGCGCAGGAGCAGCAGCCGCCGGGCGCCACCCGGGCCATGGAGCCCGAGCCCGACCACGGCGAGGACTCCTACCGCGGCACCGGCCAGCTCCTCGGGCTCAAGGCCGTCATCACCGGAGGGGACTCCGGGATCGGGCGCGCGGTGGCGCTCGCCTTCGCCCGCGAAGGAGCCGACGTGCTGTTCACGTACCTGCCCGAGGAGGCAGAGGACGCGGACACGACGATGCGCCTGGTGGAGGGCAGCGGCCGGCGGGCGGTGGCGGTGCCCTGCGACCTGAGGGAGGAGGAGGCCTGCGCCGCCGTCATCGCGCACGCCGCCGCCGAGTTCGGGCGCATCGACGTGCTGGTCAACAACGCCGCCTACCAGATGGCCCAGCCCGAAGGCATCTCCCACATCAGCACCGAGCAGTTCGACCGGGTCGTGCGCACCAACCTGTACGCCATGTTCTGGCTGTGCAAGATGGCCCTGCCGCACATGCGGGCCGGCGCCAGCATCATCAACACCGCTTCCGTGCAGGCCTACAAGCCCAGCCCGCCACTGCTGGACTACGCCATGACCAAGGGGGCGATCGTCACCTTCACGCAGGGCCTGGCCCAGATGCTCGCGGAGGACGGGATCCGGGTCAACGCGGTCGCACCGGGACCGGTCTGGACCCCGCTCATCCCGGCCACGATGCCGGACCCGCAGGAGTTCGGGAAGCAGAGCCCCCTGGGGCGGCCGGCGCAGCCGGCCGAGATGGCGCCCGCCTACGTCTTCCTGGCCTCGTCCCGGGCGAGCTACATCACCGCCGAGGTCCTGAACGCGACGGGCGGGACCCCCCTGCCCTGAGGGGCAGCGGTCCCGCCCGGCTTCCGGGCCCGGCCCGTCAGGTGCCGCCCCGTCCTTCGTCCTCCGTGTCGATGACGTGCACGGCCGCCTCCTCCGCGGAGGCGGCCCCGCCGTCGATCCCCGCGTCCCGGGCCACGACGGATATGTGCCGCACCGGCATCTGCTCGTCCGAGGCGGTCATCCGCCCGGCGCGCTCGCGGCCCGCCGTGGACCGGTCGCCGCCCGGATCGGCGGTGACGTCCTCACCGCGGCCGTCCGCTCCGGTGCCGACGGGCTCGGCGAGGTCCTCGCCCGGGCTCGCCTCCGACCCGGCGTCCGCCTCCGCGGAGGGGTCCGGCTCCGGCTCCTCCTGGGCGAGCCGCTGGTCCAGCGTCTCCCCCTCGCGCTGCTCGCCGGCGGTCGTGCCGTGCCGGGTGACCGCCCTCGGGCGGTCGGGCGGCGAATATCCGGTGTCGAGGGTGTCGTCCAGGTCCGGTTCGTCCAGGGCGTTCTCCATGTCCGGCTGCCACTCGCCGGGCTCCGCTTCCGCCGGCGGCTGGTAGACGCCGTTGCCCTGCGATTCGCTCGCGCTCATGCTCCGCCTCCTGTCGCGGTGTCCGTCCGTGCTGCGCCGCCCGCCGAGCCGGCCGGCTCCGTCCGCGCCCGGCCCGTCCCGGACTCCAGCAGACCGAGCATCTCCTGCATGACCCGGTCGAAGTCCTGCCACGGTCCCCGAACGGCCCCGTCGGCCGGGCGGGCGGCGCGGCCGCCCTGACTGCTCGTCCTCGACCCCATCGTGAACCACTCCTCCGCTCGGCTCGGCAACTCGTCCCCGGCGGCGGCACGGCGGCCGCCCGGGGGTATGCGCGCCTTCCCCGGAGAGCGGCGCACATGTGCCGCAGACTGGTGTTTTCACCCGTTCGACAGCCCGATAGGACCCGGCGGCCCACGCGGGCCGCCCAGGTCCGTTGCTGTTGCCGTTGCCGTCCATGCGGCGCCGCAGCCGCTCGCCGAGGGCTCCGGGAGATGCCGTTGCCGACGGGGTGCCGCTGCGGCGCACCCGGCGTCTTTCCCGCCGCCCGTGGCGCAAACCCGCCCGGGACGCGCGCCGCTGCGCCGCATGCCGGACGGCAGTGACGTCCCGCGGGCGAAACACCCCGCCGCGCGGCGCCGGCCGCCCCCTGGTTCGGCCCCCGCCTGCCTACGGTGGACCGCTCGCCGCGGCCGCCGGGAATCCGGCGGCCCGGCCGGGGCTGAACCGCCGCCGCGAGGGCAAGAGCGGCAGGCGTTCCGTCGGTTCGACACGGATGCGGAAGAGGAAGGAAACCAAGCCCATGGATGCGATCGTGCTGCTGCGCGAGGACCACAAGACCGTCGAGAAGCTGTTCAAGCGCTTCGAGAAGACCGGCGACGAGGACACGGAGGAGCGCCGGGAGATCGCCGACAGCGTGATCGAGGAGCTCACCGTCCACGCCTGGATCGAGGAGCAGATCTTCTACCCGGCCGCCCGGGAGGCGGCACCGGACACCTCCGACCACGTCCTGGAGAGCGTCGAGGAACACCACGCGGTGGTGTGGATGCTCTCCGAGCTGAAGGGCATGGACCCCGCCGACGAGCGGTTCAAGGCCAAGATGAGCGTCCTCATGGAGAACGTCCGCCACCACGTCGAGGAGGAGGAGCAGGACTGGTTCCCCGACGTCCGCAAGGCCATGGGCCGCAACCGGCTGCAGGAGCTGGGCGAGCGCATGGCCGCGGAGAAGGAGAAGGCCCCGCGCGACCCCCTCGCCGTTCCCAGCGCCGACAGCCGCTGACCGTTCGGCGGCTGCGCCAGGGGGGTGTGGACGGGACGGAACCGGGTATCAGGACCTGTTCCGCGAAAACCCATCCCGCCCCCCGGCCCGCGGAACGGAGGCCCGGTCGCCATGTCCCACTGCAAGACCCCCGACTACCGCTCCGGGCGGCGCGGCAGGCACTGGACGCACGCCCTGCGCAGTGCCGAGAAGGCCGGCGCGGTCATCGTCACCGACGACACGGGCGAGCCCGTCCGCTTCGCCGCCGGAGGCAGCGGCCCCGGCCGCTTCCGGCCGTGGACCGGCCCCGACGGCCACCGCTACGACAGCTACGAGGTCCACCCCGAGTGGTAGCGGCCGCATCCCGGCCCTCCGCCCCGCGGGGGGTTGACCGGGAAGCGGCTCCCGGCCCCCCGCGCCCGAAGCCGCCGCGCGCCCGCCGGAGCGGCCCGGGCGACGGGAGTCACTGCAGGATGCGCGCCTTGGCCCGCTGGAACTCCTCCTCGGAGATGTCGCCGCGGGCGCGGATCTCCGAGAGCTTCGCCAGCTGGTCCACCTCGCTGGTGCCGGACTTCCCGGCCGTGCGCCGGATGTAGTCGTCCATGGCCTCCTGCTGCTCCTGCACCTGCTGGAGCTCCCGCCGGCCCATCTTCCGGCCCCTGACGATCACATACACCAGGACGCCGAGGAACGGCAGGATGATCACGAACACCAGCCAGGCGGCCTTGCCCCACCCGTTCAGGTCGTGATCGCGGAAGATGTCGCTGATCACCCGGAAGAGCAGGAAGAACCACATGATCCACAGGAAGATCCACATGGTCGTCCAGAAGACGCCGAGGACCGGGTAGTCGTACGCCAGAGACACGGAACCGTCCATTGCTTCCTCCCAGCGAGGCGATGAGGACGGGATCGACTCTGCGGCCCGCGCGGCCGCCGCGGATCACCCCCGGCGGGTGAACCGGCACCCGGCCCGGGGACGCGCGGCGCGCTCAGCCCTCCGCGGTGGTGACGCGTCCCGTGCGGGCGGCGTCCGCGAGCGCCGCGAAGTCCCGCTCGTTCTGGTCGGCGTACGACTCCGCGAAATCCGCGACCGCCCGGTCGAAGGCGTCGGACGAGCCCAGGTAGGAGGCGATCGCGACCGGGTCGCCGGAGCGGGCGTGGGCGCGGGCCAGCGAGCGGCCGCACACCCGGGCGAGGAGCCGCATGCCCTGCGGGGCCATCCCCTCGGTCGTCGCGGACCCCTTCCAGTCGAGCAGCTGGCGGACGTAGAAGTCGCGCTCCCGGCCGTCGAGGCCCGTCAGGCGCTCCCAGCCGAGGAAGATGTCGCCGGCGGCCTGCATCAGCCGCTGCCCGGCCACGACCCGCTGCCCCTGGTTCGCGTACGCGGACGGCGCGGTGTACGGGGCGAGCACGGACGGGCCGGCCTCCTTGGCCTGGAGCAGCAGAGGGTCGCTCTCGTCGCGGCCGAGCAGCAGGAAGATCCAGCAGCGGGTGCCGACACTGCCGACCCCGACCACCTTGCGCGCCATGTCGACGACCCGGAACCGCTGGACCAGCGCGCGCAGTTCGGGTGCGAGGCTCTGCGCGTACGTGTCGACGAGCCGGCGCAGCCCGGTGTCCAGGTCCGTCGGGCCGGCCCCGTCCAGCAGCTCGGTCAGCGGCACGACCAGGGGTGGGTCGGGGGCGATCCGCAGCCGCCCGCCGACGCGGTGGGTGAGCTTGGAGAACGCCCGCAGGTGATCCCGGGAGCGGGCCTTGGCGAAGACCTTGTCCGCCCGGGCCAGCATGGCCCCGCCGCTCTGCGCGGCCATCGCGCGCAGGTCCGCGGAGTCGTCCCGGGCGTACCAGACGTCGAGGACGCGCATGGCGGAGAAGCCCTGCATCCGCAGCCGGTAGGCGCAGACCGCGTCGAGGACGACGGCGGTGCGCTCGGCGGCGTCGAAGCCGTTCTCCCGGCCGGCCGCGGCGAGGCTGGCCGCGAGCCGTTTGACGTCCCACTCGAACGGCCCGGGGTGCGTCTCGTCGAAGTCGTTCACATCGAAGACGAGGGACCGCTCGGGCGAGGCGAACAGACCGAAGTTCAACAGGTGCGCGTCACCGCACAGCTGCACCTCCAGGCCCGTGTGCGGAGCCGTGCCGAGGTCGTGGGCCATCACCGCGGCCGCCCCCCGATAGAAGCGGAACGGCGACTCCAGCATGCGGCCGCGGCGGATCGGGACCAGCTCCGGCACCCGGGCCGCCTCCTGTTCCAGCAGGATCCCCACGGGGTCGGGCCGATCGGGGCCGGGCTCGAACCGGGCCTGCTCCGAGCGGCGCACCCTGCTGCGCGCCGCCTTGCCGCGCTCGGCGCGCTCCGACGGGGTGAGCGCGACCGGGCCGCCGCCTGTGGTGGTGGGGGACCTCTTCACGGCGGTGCCTCCTCTCGGCCCGGGCCGAGCCGGCTGGACCGGGCCGGGCCGGGCGCACGGGTCTCAGATGACGTGCAGGTCGCGGGCGCGCTCCACGGCGTCTCGGCGCCGCGAGACGCCCAGCTTGCGGAAGATGCCGCGCATGTGTGTCTTGACGGTGTTCGCGGACAGCTGCAGTTCGGCGGCGACCTCCTCGGTCGACATCATCCGCGCCACCAGGGCCAGCACCTCCTTCTCGCGCGGGCTCAGTTCCTCGACCGGCATGCCGTCCGCGGCGCGCGGCGCGCCGGCCGTGACCCATTCGTAGGCGCTGCTGTGCCCGTTGAGGCCGGCCACGAGGTGCCGCAGCCAGGGACCGGCCTCCGCGAAGGGCCGCCTGAGCAGCTCCGGCCGGGCGGTGTCCAGGGCGTGCAGGAGCCGGTCTCGGGCCGCGGTCTCGTCGCCGTCCAGCAGGGCGCAGTGGGCGCGGAGCAGGGTGAGCCGCACCCGGTCCGGGAGCGTGGCCTCCGCCGAGCCCTCGGCCCGGGCCGCCAACCGCAACGCCTGCGCGGACTGTCCGGCGGCCAGGTGCGCCTGCGCGAGGAGCACCGTACGCGCGGGCAGTGCCTCGGGGACGGCCCGCAGCGCGGTGAGCGCCGTGTCCCGGTCGCCGTGGGCCAGGGCGGCGCCCGCGTGGGCGAGGGCGAGCCGGGCGGCCGCTCCCGCCGGGCCGGGCGGCCGCGGGGCGTCCAGCACGGCCAGGGCCGCGTGCCAGCGGCCGCCGGCGACCTCGAGCTGGGCCCGCAGGGCGGAGTGCTCCGCCGCCAGGACCGGGTCGTGCCCGGTGTCGGCGTGGTCGGCGGCGCGGTCCAGGTGGGCGGCGGCCGTCCGCAGGTCGCCCCGCTCGACCGCCACGGAGGCCAGCGCCAGCCAGGCGGCCCCGGAGCGGTCCTCCTCCGGTACGCCGCCCCCGTCGGCAGCGTCCAGGGCGGCCGTGCCGTGCTCCTCCGCGGCCGACAGGGCGCCCTCCGCGGCGTCGGCGAGGGCGAGCCGGCCCAGGCAGCGGGACAGCAGGGCCGGCGCCCCGTCGGCGCACGCCCGTACCGCCTCGGCGAAGCCCTCCCGCGCCGCCCGGATCCGGCCGTCGCCCAGCAGGGCGCGGGCCCGCCCGTACTGGCACAGCGGCTCGATCTCCGGGTGGCGTGCCCGCTCCTCGTCCGGCAGCAGCGGCACGAGCTCCGCGACGCGCCGCGCGGCCCGGTCGGCCGCGCCGGCGTCGGGGGCGGACAGCAGCCGCAGCAGCTCCAGGGTGAGCAGTTCGGCGGGCCCCGCTGCCGGCTCGTGCACCAGGTCCCGTTCGGCCCGGGGCAGCCGGGCCCGGCAGCCGGCCACGTCGTCGCGGACCAGGCAGCAGGCCGCGGCAACCAGGCCCGCGGCAGCGCCGGGGGTGTGCTCGGGCATCCGGGCGAGGGCCGCGGCGGCGGTGGGAGGTGCGCCGGCCGGCCGGGCGAGCAGCGGGCCCACCGCGAGGTGCCGGACGGCCTGGGCCGCGGCGTACGGCCATTCCCCGCCGGCGGCCGCCTCCTCCACCGCCTCGGCGGTCCGGCGGCGCGCCGCGTACCAGCGGGCGGCCCGGCGGTGCAGCAGGGCCTCCAAGGCGGGCTGCCGGCTGCGGAGCCGCCCGCGCAGCACCGCCGTGAACAGGGGGTGCACCCGGAACCACCGCGTCCCGGACACGGGTTCGACGAATGCGTGGCGGCGCACCAGGTCGTGCAGGACGGCCTCGCAGTCGGTGCGCCCCGTCAGCGCGGCGGCCAGATCCGGGTGCACCCGCCCCAGCACGCCGGCGTGCAGCAGCAGCTCGCGGGAGGCGGCGGGCTGGACGGCGAGCACCTCCGTCAGCAGGTAGTCGGAGACGGCCTGCCGGGCGGCGGCCGCCGAGCCGGCGAAGGCGAGCGGGTCCTCGGCGTGCGCCATGGCCAGGGCGCACAGCCGCAGCCCGGCGGCCCACCCCTCGGTGCGTTCGAGCAGCAGGTCGACCACGCGCCCGTCGGGGGCGCGGCCGCCCTGCGCCGCCTGCAGGAGGCGGGCGGCCTCGGAGCGGGTGAAGGCGAGGTCCCGCCCGCCGATCTCCGCGACCCGGCCCTCCACCCGGTAGCGGTGCAGCGGCAGCCCGGGCTCGGACCGGCCGAGGACGACGAGCCGGAAGGCGGGACCGGCGTGTTCCACGACGAAGCGGAGGCCGGAGCAGACGTCCGGGCCGCGGACCCGGTCGAGGCCGTCGAGGACGAGGACCAGCGGAAGCCGCAGTTCTTCGAGGGCGGCGGCGACCCGCACCGGCAGGCCCGGATCGGCGCCGTCGCCGAGGCCGCCGCCGACCGGCACCCCGCCGCGGCGGAGCCCCTCCACGACGTGCGCCCAGAAGGTCTGCGGGGTGTCCTGCTCGTCCAGCGACAGCCACACCACGGGGGAGGAGGACGCCCGCGACCGCGCCCAGGAGGCGACCAGCGCGGTCTTGCCGCTGCCGGCGGCCCCCGTGACCAGCGTCAGGGGGCCTTGCGCACCGCGGTCGAGCCGCCCGGTCAGCCGCTGCCGGCGTACCAGGCCGGGCGGCGGATCGGGCAGAGCGAGTTTCGCACCCAGCACAGGGGCGCGCATCAGAGAGACGGTCATAGGCCCACATCCCGTGGAGGCGGCTCACCGCGGTCGCGGTCCTGTCCGTGCACGACTCCGATCGTGTCCGCTCCGCCCGCCGGAGCCGCTGTTCGGCGGGCGGAGCGAGCCCAGGTCGCCGGCCACTCCATGCTCACGCCCCGTGCCCTTGATCGCCACGCAGCGCTCATCGCCCGGCACGGGGGATGCGCGCCGCGCCGCCCGGACCGCCAATGGAGGCCACGTCCCGTACGCCCGACGGCGCGGAGGTCGACCACGTGAGCACACAAGCCAAAGCGCGCCTCGCCCTGCTGGCCGGGGCGGCGGCGCTGCTGGTCATGCTGCTGTTCGCCGGGTACCGGAGCATCCTGCTGGTCGCGGCCGGGCTGGTCGGGGTGGCCGCCACGGCGGCAGCCGCCTGGCTCGTCCTCGCCCACCGCGGGCCGGTGCGCTGGCTGGGGCTGCTGGCCGTCGCGGCGGTGCCCGTCCTGCTCGTGGTCTCGTACGTGCACGCGGGGCTGCTGTGGGTCGTCCTGTGCTCGGCGGCCCTGTGGATGGCCGCCGTGGCGGCCGGGAGATCGGCCCTGGCGGACGAGGCGCGCGCCCGCATGCCGGAGCATCCGGCGGACCGGCCCGCACGACCCTTCCTGATCATGAACCCGCGTTCCGGCGGCGGGAAGGTCGGCGCGTTCCGCCTCAAGGAGAAGGCGGAGGAGCTCGGCGCCGAAGTGGTGCTCCTGGAGGGCCCCGAGCCGATGGACGTCACCGCGCTGGCCCGCGGCGCGGTCGCCCGCGGGGCCGACCTGCTCGGCGTGGCCGGAGGCGACGGCACCCAGGCCCTCGTCGCCGCCGTCGCCGCCGAGCACGGTCTGCCGTTCCTCGTGATCAGCGCCGGCACCCGCAACCACTTCGCGATGGACCTCGGCCTGGACCGCACCGACCCGGCGGCCTGCCTGGACGCCCTCACCGACGGCGTCGAACTCCGCGTCGACCTCGGACGCGTCGGCGGGCGCCCCTTCGTCAACACCGCCTCCTTCGGCACCTACGCCGAAGTCGTCCGCAGCCCCGCCTACCGAGGCGACAAGATGCGCACGACCCTGGACCTCCTCCCCGACCTCCTGGCCCGGCAGACCGGGCCCCGGCTCACGGTGCGCGCCGACGGCACCACCGTCGAGGACCCCCAGGCGGTGCTGGTCAGCAACAACCCCTACGGCGCCGGAGACCCGGCGGGACTCGGCAGGCGGGCCCGCCTGGACGCCGGCACCCTCGGGATGTTCGCCGTGAAGGTCGCGACCGCCGCCCAGGCCGCCGGCATCCTGCGCGGCCGCCGCTCCACCGGGCTCGTCGCGCTCGACGCCCCCGAGATCGTCGTCGACGCCGACGCGGCGCACATCAGCGCCGGCATCGACGGCGAGTCCCTGACGCTTCCCACCCCGGTGCGCTGCCGGATCGAGCCGGGCGCCCTGCGCGTCCTGGTGCCGCGAAGCCGACCCGGCAACCGCGCCGGAGTGCCCGTCAACTGGGCGGAAGTCCGGCGGCTGGCCCGCACCGTGGGCCGGGCGGCCGCCGGCGGCCACCCGGTGCAGGGCGGCGAGCGCGACCACCCGGCGGGGCTCCGGCACTGGCACCGGCACGGCACGGGCGCGCGGAGGCGCTTCGACTACAGCGGCGCCGTCTACGGGTCGCTGCTCGCCGCCTCGGTCGTGGTCGGCGCCGGCGCTGCGGGCCAGTTCCCCCGGGTGCACCTGATCGTGCTGCTCCTGTGCACCGCGGTGGTCTTCTGGGCGGCCCACGTGTACGCGCGCCTCTTCGGAGTCACCCTCGCCAACGAGCCGCTCACCTGGCACGGGTTCCGCACCGTGTGCGCAGAGGAGAGGCCGCTGATCGACGCCGCGCTGCCGCCGGCGGCAGCCGTCGCCCTCAGCCCGCTGCTCGGCCTGGACCTCCGCGCCACCTCCTGGCTCGCCCTGGCGGTCGCGCTGGCCGGCCAGGTCGGCTGGGCGGTCCTGGGCTCCGTACGGGCGGGCGCGCCCCGGCGCCTCGTCCTCATCTCGGCGGCGGTGAACATCCTGCTGGGCGCGGCCATCGTGGCGGCGAAAGCGGCTCTGTCCCACTGAAGGCCGGGCGCCGCGCGGCCGCCGCGGACTCCCTCGCCGCGGCGGCCCGGGACCACCCGGTACGGGTGATGCGCCGGGGAGGTGACGGGCCCACGGTCGAAGGGCGCACAGGCGCCGGAGAAAGGTTGGTCGATCATGTGCCGATGGCTCGCCTACTCGGGGACGCCGGTCCTCCTGGAACAGCTCCTGTACAAGCCGGCCCACTCACTGATCGACCAGAGCCTGCACTCGCGGCTCGGCGTCGAGACGACCAACGGGGACGGCTTCGGGATCGGCTGGTACACCCAGGAGCACGACGTGCACACCCCGGCGATCGTCCGCGACGTCGGCCCCGCCTGGAACAACCGCACCCTCCGGGAGATCGCCGAGCACGTCCGCTCGCCCCTGTGCTTCGCCCACATCCGCGCCTCGACCGGCACGGCTGTCCAGCAGACCAACTGCCACCCCTTCCGCCACGGTCGCTGGATGTGGATGCACAACGGCTCCATCACCGGCTTCCACGGGCTGCGGCGCGAGTTGTGCATGGCCGTCGACCCCGTCCTCTACCTCGCCATGGAAGGAACCACCGACTCCGAGGCGATGTTCTTCCTCGCCCTCACCTTCGGCCTGGAGGAGGACCCGCCCGGGGCGGTCGCCCGCATGGTCGGCTTCGTCGAACAGGTCGGCCGCAGGCACGGCATCGAGGCCCCCATGCAGATGACCGTCGCCGTGACCGACGGCACCGCGGTGTGGGCGTTCCGCTACGCCAGCGCGGGCGACGCCCGCTCGCTGTTCTACAGCACCCGCGTGGAGTCGCTGCGGGCGCTGCACCCCGACATCGAGTACCTGCGGGAGCTGTCGGACGACACCCGGCTGATCGTCTCGGAGCCCCTCGGCGACCTCCCCGGCGCGTGGAACGAGGTGCCCGAGCGCTGTTACGGGGTGGTGCGGGAAGGGCAGGACGAGATGCACCCCTTCGCCCCGCTGCCGGTCTGAGGGAAAATGCCCGTTTCCGTCGCGCATGTCGCGGCTGGGCGCGGGCAGCCGCGTCCGTGTACGGCTCCTCGACCAGGAGGTGAGCGGAACATGGCCGCAGGAAAGAAGGCCAAGGACGTCGGCAAGAGCGTCAAGGGCAAGGTGAAGGAGACCACCGGCAAGTCCGTCGGCAACGAGAGCCTCGAAGCGAAGGGGCGGGCGGAGCAGGCGGCGGCCGATGCCAAGCAGGCCGGCCGGAAGGCCAAGGACGCGCTCAAGCACTGACGGGCCGCGCGAGAGCGGGGGCCGCCGTCACAGGACGGCGGCCCCCGCTGCGGTGTGCGGCCGCTGCCGCGCCGCTCACCGGCGGGCCCGGCGGGTACGCCGGCGCGGCGGCTCCTCTTCCTCTTCGTCCTCCTCGTCCTCGTCCTCGTCGGCGTCCTCGTCCTCGTCGGCGTATTCGTCGTCGTACGCGTCCTCGCCCCGGCCGTCCTCGGGACCGGCTTCGTCCTCCGGCGCCCCCTCGTCCTCGTACTCCTCCTCGTACTCCTCGTCTTCGGGCGCGCCCTCCTCGTCGGTGTACTCGCCGCCCTCTTCCTCGCCCTCCTCCGGGTACTCCTCCTCGTCCTCCGGTTCCTCCCCGCCCTCACCCTCGGCGGACTCCTCCTCCTCGACGGCCTCCTCGTGGCTGCGCACGACCTCGCCGTCCTGGATCTCGCCGCGCCAGCCCTCGGGCTCCTCGTCCGTCAGCGTCACGTACCGGACGAAATGCTTCAGGTCCAGGCGCAGGCGGCGGCCCTGGGCGCGCCAGATGTTGCCGGTCTTCTCGAACAGGCCGGCCGGGTAGTACTCGACGACGAGCACGATGCGGGTGAGGGACGGTGCCAGCTCGTGGAAGCTGACGCAGCCCCGCGTGGTTCCCTTGGCACCCTCGGACGTCCACACGATCCGCTCGTCCGGGACCTGCTCCTGCACGGTGGCCTTCCAACTGCGGGTGGACGGACCCACCTTGACCTTCCAGTCGCTCGTGGTGTCGGCGCCCTGGGAGACGCTGCGGACGCCCTTGGCGAAGGAGCTGAACTTCTCGTACTGGGTCCAGTGGTCGTACACGGTGCGCAGGGGAAGGCCGACGTCCACGGTCTCCGTGATGTGGGTCGGCTTGGAGCCGCTCTTGCGGCCCTTGCCCTTGCCGCCGCCCAGCAGTCCGCCGCCGACCTCCTTGACCTTGTCCTTGAGGCCGCCGAGGGAGCCGCCGACGGCGGCCTTGAGGGGCGAGTCGCCCTTGAGCATGCGGCCGCCGATGTCGGCGAGGGTGCCCCCGTTCTTCGCCACATCCTCCAGCTGGCCGGTGAGGTCGCCGAGCTTCTCCCCGGCCTTGTCGGCGAGTTGGCCGGCCTGCGCGGAGAGGTAGCCGGTCAGTTCGTCGAGGAGCTGGTTGACGGGGGACGGGGATTCTCCGGAAGGGGCCCGGTCGGCCCGGTCGGTGGTGGCCATCGTGTTACCTCCGCGTCGACGGCTTGCGGGCCGACGTCTTCTTCGCCTTCTTCGCCGACGAGGCCTTCTTGGCGCTGCCGGAGCCGCCGCCGCGGGCCGGCGGACGGGACGCGGTCTTCTTGGCCGCCGTCTTCTTCGTTGCGGTCTTCTTGGCCGCGGTCTTCTTCGGAGGTGCCGCCTTCTTGGCAGGTGCCGCCTTCTTGGCCGCCGCCTTGCGGGCGGGCGGGGCCGAGGCGGCCTTCTTCGCCGGGGTGGCGCGGGACGCAGAGGCGGCCTTCTTCGCGGCGCCCGTCCGGCCACCGGAGCCGGTGCCGCCGCGGTCCGCGGGTGCGGACTTGCGGGCGGGGGCGGCGGTCTTCCCGGCCGGCTTGCCGCGCGGGGCGGCCTTCTTGGCGGGCTCGCCGCGGGACGCGGCCTTCTTCGCCGCGGGCTTGGCGGGGGCGGGGGCCTTGCCGGCGGGCTTGGCACGGGACGGTGTGGTCCGCTTCGAGGCCGCAGAGGGCGTCCGACGGGTCCGGGAGGCGGCCCGCACGGGGCGAGGCTCCTCCTCTTCCTCCTCCGGTTCCCCCTCATCTTCCTCTGCCTCTTCCTCCTCCGGCTCCTCTTCCTCTTCCTCTTCCTCTTCTTCCTCCTCCTCTGCTTCAGGCTCGGCCTCGCGGTCCTCGTACGCGCCCTCGTCCTCTTCCTCGTCCTCGTAGAACTCTTCCTCGGGCGCCTCGTCCTCGTAGGGCTCCTCTTCGGGCGCCTCGTCCTCGTACGCCTCGTCCTCGTCGTACTCGTCCTCCTCGTCGTCCCTGCCCCGGGCCGGTCCGCGGGTGAGGTCGAGAGTGCGCTGGTGGAGGGTGTCGGCGAGGTCGGCGATCTGCCGGTTGGCAGCCGCGGTGAGGGCCTTGCGGCCCGCCTGGAGGGCTTCGCCGCGCACCTGCTCGCCCAGTTCGGCGACCTGCGGCAGCTCGCCGAGGGCGCGCAGTCCCTGGGTCATCAACTGGCCCGGCTGTAGCCCGAATCTGCGTCCGGCCAGGTACGTGGCAAGCGACAGGGCCATGCGGCCCTTCTTCGCCCGGCCCAGTACGTAGCCTCCCGCGATGGCGGCTGCCAGGGCGATCTTGCTCGTGTCCTGCATCAGCCCTGTCCTTCCGGAGGGGGTGGGGGGCGGCCGGGGCCCTGGGCTCCGGTGGTCCGCGATACCTACAGGCCTGCTCACACTGACGCCCGATATGCACTCTTATGTGAAAAAAATCCATAGTGGAGGTGTGCCGCGCGCCGACCGGGGGAGGGGCCGTGCAGCGACGCACGACGTTCGAGGGGAGCCCATGACCGCGCCAGAACCCGCCCGCCGGCGGCGCCGCCCCGTGCAGGACGACGGGGAAGCGCGTCCCGCCGCCAAGCCGGCGCGCCGCGCCCCCTCCCGGCGGGCCGGGGCCGCCTGGGTGCTCCGGGCCGCCATGGAGCAGCTGTCCGAGCTGCTGGGCCGCCACCCCGACTCGGTTTCCGCACTGAAGCCGACGGAGGAGGGGTGGGAGGCGGTCGTCGAGGTCGTGGAGCTGCCGCGCATCCCCGACACCACCAGCGTCATGGCCAGCTACCGGGTGGCTCTCGACGAGGAGGGCGAGCTGATCTCGTACGAACGGACCCGGAGGTACAGCCGGGGCATGATCGACCGGCCGCGCTGACCGCGGCGGCCGGGAAGGGAAGCACCATGACGATGATGCCGCAGGGAACGGGCACGGGTGTGAGCCGCACTGGAGGCGGCGGCGGCACGAGCAGCCTCTACGACGTCCTGGAGCTGATACTCGACCGCGGCCTGGTCATCGACGTCTTCGTGCGGGTCTCGCTCGTGGGCATCGAACTGCTCAAGATCGACGCGAGGATCGTGGTCGCCAGCGTCGACACGTACCTGCGTTTCGCCGAGGCCTGCAACCGGCTCGACCTGGAGGCGGGGCGCCGCGCGCCCGCGCAACTGCCCGACCTCGTCGACAACATGATGGAGAGCGGCAGCCACGGCAAGGCGAAGGGCGCCCTGAGCGGCGCCGTCGAAGCCGTGACGGGCTCCCTCTCCCGCGGTGCCAAGGGCAAGGCCGATGACGAGGAGCAGGCCGAAGAGGAGTACGCGGAAGAGGAGGCCCCGCGCCGCAAGCGGCCCGCCCGGCGCCCGGTCCGCCGCGAGAGGGAGTGACCCATGCCCGTCTACGTCTACGCCGTCACGCTGGGCGACCACCCCTGCCGCCTCGACGGGATCACCGGAGTCGGATCCGGGGACGCGCCCCTGCGCACCGTACCGGCCGGGGACCTCAAGGCGGTGGTCAGCGACGTGAACGAGGAGGTCAGCCCCCGCCGCCGCGACCTGGTCGCCCACCAGGCGGTCCAGGACCGCCTCCTGGAGGACGGAACGCCGCTGCCCCTGCAGTTCGGCTACACCGCCCCCGACGACGACGCCGTACGGCAGGTGCTGAAGGAGCAGGCGGACCTCTACCTCGGGGCGCTGGAGCGCGTCCGCGGCTGCGTCGAGTACAACGTCAAGGCCTCGTGGGACGAGGAGGACATCCTCCGCCGGATCCTGGAGGAATCGCCCTCGGCCCGCAGCCTCAACGAGCAGATCCGCGCCGGCACCGACGACCCCCGGCTGGCCCTGGAACTCGGCCAGTACGTCGCCGACGAGGTGCAGCAGCGGCATTCCGACGCGGCGGCCGGGATCGTCGACACCCTCGTGCCGCTGGCCCGCGAGCACGCGGTGCACGCCCCCACCGGCGAGGACTTCCTCAACCTCTCCCTGCTGGTGCCCCGCGGCGCCGACGGGGAGGGCGCCCTCCAGGTCGCGCACGCCGACCTCGTGGCAGGCGGCGGGACCGGAGTGGACATCAGGGTGGCCGGCCCGCTGCCGCCGTACAGCTTCGTGGCGTAGAGGAGGAGCCGTGGGCCTGCTCGGAAAGCTGTTCACCGCGCCCCTGATACCCGCCCGCGCGGTGGTGTGGGTGGCGCAGCAAGTGGCCGACAAGGCGGAGGCCGAGTACTACGACCCGGCGCCCGTGTGGGCCGAGCTGAGGCTGCTGGAGCGGCGGCTCGCCGACGGGGAGATCGACGAGGAGACCTTCGAGGTCCAGGAGCGGTTCCTGCTGGACCGCCTGATGGAGATCGAAGAGTTCCACCACCGCAACCCCTGACCGGGACCGGACGGAGGCGACGACGTGACCGACCCGATGGCCCGCTCCTTCGGCTCGCGGCCGGCGATGGGCGGCTACCCGCCGAGCTCCTCGGCGAGCCTCGCCGACATCCTCGAACGCGTCCTCGACAAGGGCATCGTGATCGCCGGCGACATCCGCATCAACCTCCTCGACATCGAACTGCTCACCATCAAGCTGCGCATCCTCATCGCGTCCGTGGACAAGGCCAAGGAGATGGGAATCGACTGGTGGGAGCACGACCCCGCGCTGTCCTCCCGAGGACGCGAGGAAGCACTCGCCGCCGAGAACCGCCGCCTGCGGGCCGAACTGGAGGAGATGCGCCGCACGCCGCTGCCGCCGGAGCGGGCCCTGCCGGACACCGCCCTTCCGGAGGCGGCTCCCGGCGAGGAGGAGCGCCCCGTACGCCGCACGACGAAGCGCAGGCCCCCCTCGTGAACGCCTCCTCCGCCACCGCGGCCCTCGTCTACGCCTACGCCGCCACGCCGCCCGCGC
>NZ_RPSE01000829.1:0-772 GCF_003949955.1 Streptomyces sp. WAC05292 | reverse complement strand
GATTTTTTCTCCTGGCGCCGTGACAAGACGACAGGCCGTATGGCAAGTTTCATTTGGCTGATATAACCTAAAGAATCAAGACGATCCGGTACGCGCCGTTTTCTTTTCACATAATTCAGGTTATTAACCTTGAATAATTGAGGGATGACCTCATTTAATCTCCAGTAGCAAATTTGACCTGTTATGGGAGGAGTTATGCGTCTGGATCGTCTTACTAATAAATTCCAGCTTGCTCTCGCCGATGCCCAGTCCCTCGCACTGGGGCACGACAACCAATTTATCGAACCTCTTCATTTAATGAGCGCCTTGCTGAATCAGGAAGGGGGATCGGTACGTCCTTTGTTAACGTCCGCTGGCATTAATGCTGGCCAGTTACGCACCGCCATCGATCAGGCGCTGAGTCGTTTACCGCAGGTAGAAGGTACCGGTGGCGACGTACAGCCGTCACAGGATCTGGTGCGTGTACTGAACCTTTGCGACAAGCTGGCGCAAAAACGTGGGGACAACTTTATTTCGTCAGAGCTGTTTGTTCTGGCGGCGCTTGAATCACGCGGTACTTTAACCGACCTGCTGAAATCCGCCGGTGCAACCACCGCTAATGTGACCCAGGCGATTGAGAAAATGCGCGGAGGTGAAAGCGTGAACGACCAGGGAGCCGAAGACCAACGTCAGGCTTTGAAAAAATTTACGGTCGATCTGACCGAACGTGCCGAGCAGGGCAAACTTGACCCGGTAATCGGTCGCGACGAAGAAATTCGCCGGACTATTCAGG
>NZ_RPSE01000828.1:0-776 GCF_003949955.1 Streptomyces sp. WAC05292 | reverse complement strand
TTTCTTGGCGTACCGATTATTCAGCGCCGCCAGCTGCTTGGCGTGCTTGTTGTTCAGCAGCGCGAGCTGCGCCAGTACGATGAAAGCGAGGAGTCCTTCCTCGTCACGCTGGCAACGCAGATGGCGGCGATCCTCTCTCAGTCCCAACTGACAGCTCTTTTTGGTCAGTATCGTCATACGCGTATTAGCGCGCTTCCGGCCTCGCCGGGGGTCGCTATTGCCGAAGGCTGGATGGATGCCACGCTCCCGCTGATGGAGCAGGTCTACGAAGCCTCGACGCTGGATGAGGCGCTTGAGCGCGAACGGCTCACCGCTGCGCTGGAAGAGGCGGCGAATGAGTTTCGTCGCTACAGCAAACGCTTTGCCGCTGGCGCGCAAAAAGAGACGGCGGCCATTTTCGATCTCTACTCACACCTGCTTTCCGATGCGCGTTTGCGTCGTGAGTTATTTGCCGAGGTCGATAAGGGGTCGGTGGCAGAGTGGGCGGTTAAAAAGGTCATTGAAAAATTTGCCGAGCAGTTTGCGGTACTGACTGACGGCTATCTGAAAGAGCGCGCCGGCGATTTACGCGCGCTTGGGCAACGTCTGCTGTTCCACCTCGATGATACTATTCAGGGGGCGAATGCCTGGCCGAACCGGTTTGTGCTGGTGGCCGATGAACTCTCGGCGACGACGTTGGCGGAATTACCGCAGGACAGGCTGGCGGGCGTGGTGGTGCGCGATGGCGCAGCTAACTCTCATGCCGCCATTATGGTGCGTGCGCTCGGTATTCCGAC
>NZ_RPSE01000827.1:0-777 GCF_003949955.1 Streptomyces sp. WAC05292 | reverse complement strand
GTGGCGTGCTGCCCCCCGGGGCCGGATCGCCGCCTGGTCCGCAGGCGCAGCCGCCCGCGGCCCCGTACCCCTGCGCCGCCCCGGGGCTCGGGGGCGCCCGGCAGCACCCGGATCCGGGCGAGGCTCCGGGCCGGCTGCCCGGCCAGGCGCCGGCCCGGGTGCCCGGGCGGCAGACGCCGGGCCGGGAGGCCGCAGGGCTGCCGGGCGAGGGCGTACCCGGGGTCGGCGAGCCCGATGCCGGGCCCCTTGATGCCGCCCGCGTAGCCCCCGACCACCCGCAGGACATATTCATCACAACGGACATACCGGGCCAGCGGGTTCCGTCACCCGAGCACGGCTACGGCTTCCCCGACGACGCGTTCGGGAGCCGGGCCGCCCCGCACCCCGACGATGCGGCGGCCGACGGCGGGTGGTCCGCCTCCGCGGAGGCGGCCGACCTGCCGGTCGGGCCTCCCGCCATCCCCGTCCAGCGTCCCGGCCGCCGTCCCGCGGACCGGCGGCGCGGCCTGACCGTGCCCGGCCCGCGGCATCCCGCCACGCCGGCCGCGGCCGGCACCACACGCGACACCGCGACCACCGCAGCCCCCGCGGCCGCGGCCGAGGGCACAGCAGACACCCACACCGAAGCCCACGCCCAGGCCGCCGCCGCCCGCCGCCTCGCGCGCCGCATCGTCAAGGCCGTCGGTTTCTGCGCGGCCGTCACCGCCGGCACGATGCTCCTGCTCCGCGGCAACGAAGCCCTCGCCGGCCTCGCCACCGCCCCCGCCGCCCCCTCGG
>NZ_RPSE01000826.1:0-778 GCF_003949955.1 Streptomyces sp. WAC05292 | reverse complement strand
GCTGGAGCTCCTCGCGCAGGGGTGCGTCGGCGGTGTCCGCGGCGCGGCCCAGCACCAGCAGGATCGCGGTCATGCTCTGGCCGACGACCACGCCCTCGTACGCCGCGGCATCCGCCTGATCCTCGACCGGGAACCGGACCTCCGGATCGTCGCCGAAGCCGGCGACGGCGCCGAGGCCGTTCAGGCCGCGCGCAGCACGGACATCGACCTGGCCGTACTCGACATCAGCATGCCGCGCCTCACCGGCCTGCAGGCCGCCCGCGAGCTGGCCGCCCTCCGGCCCAACCTGCGCATCCTCATGCTCACCATGCACGACAACGAGCAGTACCTCTTCCAGGCCCTCAAGGCCGGCGCCTGCGGATACGTACCGAAATCCGTCGCGGACCGCGACCTGGTCAGCGCCTGCCGGGCCGCCATGCGCAACGAGCCGTTCCTCCACCCCGGCGGGGTGTCCGCCCTGATCCGCACCTATGTGGAGCGGGGCGCGCACGGCGAGGACGACCGCGACGGCATCCTCACCCCCCGCGAGGAGGAGGTCCTCAAACTCGTGGCCGAGGGGCACTCCTCCCAGCACATCGCCGAGCTCCTGTTCATCAGCATCAAGACGGTGCACCGCCACCGGGCCAACCTGCTGCACAAGCTGGGCCTCCGCGACCGGCTGCAGCTGGCCCGGTACGCCATCCGAACCGGCCTCATCGAACCCTGACCCCGGCGCGGCGCCTTCCACACCCCCCCCGCCCGGGCCGCCGGCCGCCCGCGTGCCCCGGCGGCCCGCCCG
>NZ_RPSE01000825.1:0-780 GCF_003949955.1 Streptomyces sp. WAC05292 | reverse complement strand
GGGTCCCGCGGTAGGCGGCCCAGTCGGCGAAGCCTTCGGAGAGCCAGAGCGGGGTGCGCTCGGTGGTGGCGCGGCGGGTGGCGGCGTGGGTGGCTTCGTGGGTGAGGACGACGCTCCGCCCGGCGGCGCTGAGCTGGGAGTACGCGGCGGGGTTGACGACGATCCGGTCGGCGGGGCCGGCTGCGCCGCCGGTGCTGCCGGTGGTGACGGCGGCCATGCCGGTGTAGGCGGCGGGGGGCCGGCCGAGCAGTGCGGCCATCGCCTCCTGGGTCGGGGGGACGAGGACGACGACCCGCCCGGCCCAGGGCCGAGGCCAGGCGGCGGACGCGGCGGGGACGGCGCGGTCGGCGTCGGCGGCGACGTCCGCCGGGTGGGGGCCGCCGCTGCCGGCGCGCAGGACGAGCGCGTGGGCGCCGCGGACGACCTCGAGGGGGCCCTGGTCCCAGGGCTGCGGCGGCGCTCCCGGCGCGGCGGTGTCCCCGGTGACGGTCCAGCGCCCGGCGCTCTTCGTGAGCCGGACTTCGCGGGCGGATCCGGCGGGGGCGGTGTCGTAGCCGTCGATGCGGTAGCGCAGCTCGGCGGTGGCGGTGGCGCGGGGGCCGTCCCGCCGCACGCCGGTGACCTCGTACGCCCATTGCGCGAGAGGGAGTCCGGCCGGCCGGGCGGAGGGCTGCCCGGCCCAGGCGGCGACGGCGGTGCGGACGTCCCGTTCGGCGGGGTCGGGCGCGGGGCCCGCGGCGCAGCCGGCGGCGAGCAGGCACAGGGCGAGCGGTGCGGCGG
>NZ_RPSE01000824.1:0-792 GCF_003949955.1 Streptomyces sp. WAC05292 | reverse complement strand
GCGGTAGATCGCGAACGGAATAAACGAGATACGCTTAATCAGTTGCAGGAAGGTTTTGATGGCAATCAGCGCCACGATAAAGGCGGTGATAAAGCCCACGGCGAACATCGGAATGTCGCCTACGGTCAGGAAGCCGATGCTTTTGTAGAGATCCAGTGCGGTGGCGCCCATCATCATCGGTACCGCCAGCAGGAACGAGAACTCAGACGCCGCGTAACGGCTCACGCCCATCAGCATCCCGCCGGAAATGGTTGCCCCTGAACGGGAGAAGCCCGGCCACAGCGCCAGACACTGGAAGCAGCCGATCACGAACGCCTGACGATAGGTCATATCATCCACGCCGACCGCTTTCGGATTTTTAGGCTTCAGGTATTCTGCCGCCAGCAGCAGCACGCCGCCGACAACCAGCGCGTACATCACGTTAATCGGGTTGAAAAGCGATTTTATTGTGTCGTGGAACACCAGCCCCAGCACCACCGCCGGGATCATCCCCAGCAGAATATGAATCAGCGTCAGGCGCCCCTTGCCCTCTCCTTCACGCTGCGGTAAACGCCCGAAGTGGATGCCGATCAGACCAAACAGACGACGCCAGAACATGACGACCACCGCCAGAATAGAGCCCAGCTGAATCACCACCTCAAACGTCTTTGCGGTATCGCCTTCAAAGCCCAGGAGATGGCCAACGATAATCATATGGCCCGTACTGGACACCGGCAAAAACTCCGTCAATCCTTCGACCACACCCAGAATTGCCGCCACCAGCAGCGAGTGCATATCGCTCATCTATAAACC
>NZ_RPSE01000823.1:0-797 GCF_003949955.1 Streptomyces sp. WAC05292 | reverse complement strand
GCGGTGGCCAGGACGAGGGTGTCGTAGGGGTGGGCGGAGCCGTCGTCGGCGTGGACGAGGCGGCGGGCGCGGTCGATGCGGACGGCGGTCGTCCCGGTGCGCATCCGGACCCCGTCCGGGAGGGCGGGCAGGTCCAGCGCGGCGGGCGGCAGCGTGCCGTCCAGGACGGAGGTGAGCAGCACCCGGTGGTAGGGGGCGGCCGGTTCGGCGCCGAGCACGGTCACCCCGCCGCGGTGGCCGTGGTGGTGGAGCCGCTCGGCGAACCGGTGCGCGGCGCTGCCGCCGCCGACGACGAGGACCTCGCCGGCGCTCACAGCTCCGCCCCCGCGGCCCCGGCGGCCCCGGCGGGCTCGACGCGCACGGCGCAGACCTTGAACTCGGGCATCCGGCTGCGCGGGTCGAGGGCCGCCGAGGTGATCAGGTTGGCCCGGCCGGCGCCGGCGAAGTGGAACGGCAGGAACACGGTGTCGGTGCGCAGCGAGGGGACGAGGCGGACGGCGGCGAGGGTGCTGCCGCGGGCCGAGGAGACCCGGGCGGGGCGGCCTTCGCGCAGGCCGAGGCGGGCGGCGGTGTCGGGGTGGACTTCGACGAACGCCCCGGGTGCGGCCGCGGCGAGTTCGGGCACGCGGCGGGTCTGCGCCCCGGACTGGTACTGGGCGAGGACCCGGCCGGTCGTGGCGTACAGCGGGTATGCGGCGTCGGGGGTCTCGGCGGCGTCGCGGTGCTCGACCTCGGCGAAGCGGGCGAGTCCGTCGGGGTGGGCGAAGGCGTCGAGGAAGAGCCGGGGGGTGCCCGGG
>NZ_RPSE01000822.1:0-802 GCF_003949955.1 Streptomyces sp. WAC05292 | reverse complement strand
CCCCTGGACGAACTCGCCGACCGCTTCGGCGACATCGCGGCCGCCGCCGTCCACCCCGACGAGATCGCCGCCGTCCTGGAATCCGACGGGATGACCGACGAGCACATCCGGCTCGCCTACGGCCGCCCCGACTCCTTCGCCCTCGCCGAGGAGCTCCACGCCCGGGTGCCGCGCGCCCACCCCGAGCCCGACCGGCACCCCGACCCGTGGAAGGTCCCCCTCGGCCCCTGCCTGCTCCGCGGGATCGTCTTCGCGCTGCCCGGCCTCGCCTACGTACTCGGCGCCCCCTTCCTGGAGGGCCCGCCCGACCGGCTCGGACTGCCCGCAGGCACCCTCACCCTCATCGCCGGCGCCCTCATCGGCTGGGTGTGGGACCAGACCCTCTCCCACCGCGCCTACACCTGGCTCGGCCTCGGCGACCGGGCCGCCGCCGGCCGGACCCTCCTCCTCGGGGCCCCCGCCGGCGCGCTGCTGGGCACCGCCGCAGCGCTCGCCGTGCCCGGCGGGCCGCCCTTCAGCCACGCCTTCGCCGCCGGGCAGGCCGCCTACGTCGGCGCCGCCACCGTGCTGCTCGTCCTCGGCCGGGAGCGGCTGCTGTTCGCGGCGCTCTCCCCGATGGCCGCCGGAGCCGTCCTCGCCCTCGCCGTCGACCTCCCCCGGGCGCTGCGCGCCGCCCTGCTCGCCGTGTCCCTGCTCGCCGCCTGCGCCCTCGCGGCGCGGGAGCTGCCGCTCGCCGCCGGCGTACGGGCCGCCCTGCGCCGTCTCCCCCGGCGGCGGTGGCGGGCGGGCCGCGGCCGGAGCC
>NZ_RPSE01000821.1:0-805 GCF_003949955.1 Streptomyces sp. WAC05292 | reverse complement strand
CCCTCCGGCACCGGATCGCCGGACGGCGGCGGCACCACCGGACCGGAGGCGTCCGGCGGCTCCTCGGGCGGCCCCGCCGCCCCCGGGTCCGGACCCATGCCGCCGGTGACGGCCCAGGGCACGCCCCCCGGGTGCAGCGCCGACCAGCTCGGCGTCCGCGGCAGCGCCCAGGCTCCCGAGCCGGACGGCAAGGTCTACGGCAGCTTCAAGGTCACCAACGTCTCCGCCCGCGGCTGCACCGTCACCGGCCCGGACACCGTCACGGCTGCCTCCGTCAGCGCGTCCGCGGCCGGCAAGGGCGTCGCCGTCGTCGGCCACACGGCAGGGGACCCGGCCGCCAAGCTGCCCGACCCGGCGGCGGAGGCCCCGCTGCTGGTGCTCCGGCCGAACACCGCCTACGAGGTCCGCTTCGCCTGGGTGCCCTCCGGCGAGTCCTGCCCCGCCGCCTCCTCCGGCACCGGCAGTACCCCGCCGGACGGCGGCTCCCCGCAGGACGAGCAGCGTACGGGCGCCGGCGGCGGCACGACGGACAGCGCCGACCAGGGCACCACGCCGGCCCCGGAGCCGGCGGGCGTGGAGGTGACGCACACCCCGGCCGCGGCGGGCGCGGCCGCCCCGACCACGCAGACGACGATCCCCGCCGCCTGCGGGGGGACCGTCTACCGGACGGGCGTCATTCCGCTGGACGAGCCGAAGCAGTGACCTGCGGGCCGCCGTCCGCGCCATCGGAAGCGGCGGAGCGGGCGGGGGCCCGCAGGTCACTGCTTCGGCTCGTCCAGCGGAATGACGCCCGTCCGGTAGACGG
>NZ_RPSE01000820.1:0-809 GCF_003949955.1 Streptomyces sp. WAC05292 | reverse complement strand
GGTATATGGGGAGCGGGGAGGGGGTTGGGGCGCTTCGCGCCCCGCGACGGTGCCTGCTGCCGCCGAAAGGGCAGCAGCAGGCAGCGAGTCGGACCGCTTCGCGGCCCTGGCGGCGGCCGGGAGTGGAGCCGGCCGGGGGCGGTGTAGCGAGCCGGCGCGATGTAGCGAGCCGGGGCGCTTCGCGGCCCCGGACGGGGACCGGCCGCCGCGCAGCCCGCCCCACGCAGCAATCTGACGCGCCTCCCCGCCCCAGACGACCGACGGCCGCCGAAGGAGCCGGGCCGTGTAGCGATGGAAGGCGCTTCGCTGCCCCAGTCGGCGGCAGGCCGCCGAACAGGCACCGGCATGCAGCGAGCAGGGGCGCTCTCCGTCCCTGACGGCGGTCGGTCGCCGAAAAGGCAGGGGCTGGGAGCGATCTGGGGCGCTCCCCGCCCCAGACGGCGGTCGGACGCTGAGCCGAGGACGCCCACGTAGCGATCCGGCGCGTTCCTGTCGCCGGATGACGCTCTGGACATCGTTTGGCGACATCAGAGCCGGCGCGGCCCCGCCGACGGGTCTGCTGATGCCGGTGGGACGAAAGGGGCTGCCGGGGCGGGAGAGAAAGCTCTCTGATGGCCCCCCATGCCTCACGTTCCCTCCAGGCCGTTCCCCTGGGGGCGTCCCGGCAGAAAAAATGCCTCCGGGGCGGGTCGGTCGGTCAAGGGGGGCCCGCAAGGGCCCTCGCGAAGCGACGCGACCGGAGGGAGCGCCCTTGAGGGACCGGCACGCCCCGGACACCATCAACTGCCGGGGACTCCCCCAGTCACGCC
>NZ_RPSE01000081.1:0-20378 GCF_003949955.1 Streptomyces sp. WAC05292 | reverse complement strand
GGGTGGAGGTGGGGGTGGGGGTGGAGGCGGCGAGGCGTCGCCGCCGTAACGTTTAGGCGAGGCGGCCGAGCGCGCCTTCGGTGACGCCGGTGACGAAAGAGGTCCAGGAGCCGGGGGCGAAGGTGAGCGAGGGGCCGTCCTGCACCTTCGAGTCGCGGACCGCGATGGCCTCCATGACGGGGGACTTGACCTCGACGCAGGCGCCGTTCCCGCCGGAGTAGGAGGACTTGATCCAGTTGTCCGTGGCGCCCTGACGAATAGCCATGATTCTCTCCGGTTCAGCGAGTAGTGCCAGGTGGGTGGGTTCCCCTGGCCGACGTGATCGACGCTACCGGCACCTTCCGGAGGGCGAAGAGGTCATTCACCCGACCGAGTGGCATATTCCATTCAGGCCTTCTGTGGCTGGGGAGTGACGGTGTACGGTGACCGGCCCCGCTCGCCAACCGCCCTGTTTTTCCCGTTATTACCTGTTCTTGCCTCCGAAATCATCGATGATGCCGGCGATGAACTCGCGGGTCTGCTCGACGTTCAGGGCCTGCGCGCGCAGGTGCTCGTACATGACGCTGTACATCTGGACGTCGTTCGCCTTCTCCAGGTACAGGTCGCTCGTCACGCCCTCGATGTAGACGACCGTCGAATCCGTCGCGTCCGGGAATTCGAGGATCGCGTACTGCCCGGTCATCCCCGGGTGCGCGCCCATCCCGAAGGGCATCACCTGCACGGTGATGTGCGGCTGTTCCGACTGCTCCATCAGGAACTCCAACTGCCGGGCCATCAGCTGCGCGTCGCCCACGCGCCGGCGCAGTGCCGCCTCGTCGATGACGGCCCACAGCCGCAGCGGCCCCACCTCGGGGTTGTTGTTGTCCGTCTCCGACAGGCGCTTCTGCCGGTGCATGCGCACCTGCACGCGCTTCTCGACGTCGGCCGGCGAGGTCTCCGGCACGGCCCCGCGGATCAGGGCGTGTGCGTACTCCGGGGTCTGGAGCAGGCCCGGCACCATCTGCGGCTCGTAGGTGCGCAGGCTCGCCGCGTCCGTCTCCAGGCCGATGTAGACGCTGTACGGGATGTCCCCGAAGGCGTGCCACCAGCCCTGCTGGCGCGAGTCCTTGGCCATCTGCATCAGCGACTCGACGAGCCTGCGGTCCTCGACCTCGTACACGTCGCACAGGTCGCGGACGTCGCGCTGGCTGATGGAACGGCGGCCGTTCTCCAGCCTGCTGATCTTGGACTGGGAGACGAGGAGGCGCTCGGCGACCTGTTCGGCCGTCATGCCCTTGTCCTCGCGGAGCTTGCGCAACTCCATGCCCAGTCGGCGGCGTCGGACGGTGGGATTGACATTGGACGCCACGTGAACGGCACCTCCGCCTTCTTCTGGATCTGTCTCTCTGCGTGCCTGATGGGGAGCAGACTGCCACCGAAGGGCAGGACTGCGCCGGAGAACTGCACGGAAAGACAGGCGTGCGGGGCGGCGGAAGCCGGGCGGACCGGCCCCGCCGCCCCGCACGCACTGGGCGGCTCCCGGACCGGGCCGTCAAGGGGGGGCCGGTCGGGGTGCTGGCGGTGCGGTGGCGGTGCGACGGCGGTGCGGTGGTGCGATGGAGCAGTGGATCTGCGTGTTCGCGGTGGTTCAGGTGGTGCCGCGGTGCGTGGTGGTGCCGGTGTGGTGCCTGGTGCAGGGGTGGAGCAGTGGTGGCCGAGCGGCCGTTCCGCGGTCGTCCCGCGGCCGTTCAGCGGCCGCTCAGTGGGCGGCGACGCGCGCCATCGCACCCGCACGGCGCGGCTGCATCGGAACAGCGTTCGCCGTGGGACGTGGCGCCTGCGCTGCGGACGCCCGCTCGCGGCGCGGCTGCGCCGCCGCACCGTTCTGGACGTCCATCACGGCGTGCGCCACGAGGCCGCCCATCGGGTCGTGCCGGATCAGGTCCCGCAGCCGGGACCTGGACGACCGCCCCTCGTTGCCGGGGTACAGGTGCTTGCCGAGGCCGACCGCGTGGGCCAGCGCGGCGAGCGCCGCGGTCCGCGGGTCCGGCGGTACGCCGGTGCGGATCGCACTGTCGAGCCGGGCACGGATCTCCCGGCTGATCGCCGTGTCCGTCGCCTGGTAGCGCGTCGTCGGCAGCACTCCGCACATCTGGCCCGCGACGGCATGCACCATGCCGCAGCGCTCCAGGTGCGCGAGGTAGATCTGGCGCAGCCCCAACCGGGGCCCGCCGATCCAGTGGACGGCCCGTACCGGACTGCCGCGCCTGCGCAGCAGTTCCAGTGCGGAGTCCAGTGTCGGATCTCCTGTCGGCCGCGGCATCACCACGGCGATACGATCCCCGTCAGGGGCTATCCGTCCTGCCAGAGCCAGCTCCACTAGCTGTGCCCCGGCCAGGCCGAGGTCGAGCGACTGCGGCTGCGCCGTGGTACCCGTGGCCGGGTCCAAAGCGAGCAGCAGAAGCTCCTCCGGAATTGTTCTGCGGCTCCTGCCCATCCATGCCTCCCCGCGTGGATGAGTGACAGGGTGACCCCTCTCACATTCATCTGTCGAGAGTGCCTGGTCGCTTTGTAGGGGAACCGGCAGCTATGTCGTTCTCGTCTAGGGCGAGGGCGATGCCCCCGAGACGGGACACTGTTAGACATTCGGACAGCCGGACGCGACGCGGTGGCGAACGAGGAGGAACTGGTGGCGGGCGAGTCCCCCGACAAGTCGGTTGATGAAGCAGTGCCGGGGGCGGCGAAGTCCGCTGCGGAACGGGATCCCAGGTTGTCCGTGTTCCGTCCCCGCGACCCCGAGGACGCGGCGGGGGCGGCGTCCGGTTCCGTACGGGAGCGGAAGGCCGCGGAGGGGGAGTCGGCGGATGAGCCCGAGGGCGAGGCCGCGGGGGACGCCGAGGCGCCTCGCGCGGATTCGTCCGGACGGGCGGAATCCGCGGCGCCCGCAGCGTCCGAGGACGAGGACGAGGACGGCGACGAGGACGGCGACGAGGACGGCGACGCCGGCGACGAGTCCCAGCAGTCCCAGCAGTCCGACCAGTCCGACAAGCCCGGTGAGTCCGACAAGCCCGGTGGGGCCGACGAGTCGGGCGACGCCGGCGCCTCCGCGCCCGCGCCCGCGGCGACGGCCTCCGCGGGAGCCTCCGGCCAGGCCGCCGCCAAGGCCGCCGCCAAGACCGCCGATAAGCCTCTCGGCAAGCCCGCCGCGGCATCGGCCGACAGCGACGCCGGCGAACGCACCGCCGTCTTCCGGGCCCCGGTGTTTGATTCCGGTTCGACGGAGGAACGCGGGGCCGCCGGGTCCGGGTCGGGTCCCTCCGGGAAGCCCGCCGCCGCTGCCGCCGAGGGCGGCGCCGAGAAGGCCGCGGACTCCGTCGGCGGTGCCGACGACGGCGAGCGCACGGCCGTCTTCCGGGCCCCGAAGTTCGACTCCGGTTCCGCCTCCGCCCCCGCCTCGGCCTCCGCCCCCGCCTCGGCCTCCGCCGCTGACGCGAAGCCGGCCGCCAAGGCTCCCGCCGCATCCGGGGACGACGACAGCGAGCGCACCGCGGTCTTCCGTGCGCCGCGCCTGGATTCCGGTTCCGGTCGGACCGGTGGCTCCGCCGCGGCCGCCGCCGGGACCGCGGGGCGTGCGGCCGCCGCGGCGAAGCCCGCCGACGGGGATTCCGAGGACGGCGAGCGCACCGCCGTCTTCCGCGCGGTCAAGCCGCCGGCCCCCGAGGCCGGCAAGGCGTCCGGTTCCGGTTCCGCCCCGGCCGGTGCGAAGCCCGCCGACGGGGAGCCGGAGGACAGCGAGCGCACCGCCGTCTTCCGCGCCGTCAAGCCCCCGGCCGCCCCGGCCGCCCCCGCGGCTGACAAGCCCGTCGCCGAGCGCCCCGCAGCGCCGAAGCCGGCCGGCGGGGAGAAGCCGAGCACGTTCGTGCCGCTGCGCACCGACGACGGCCCGGCGGAGAAGCCGGCCGCGCCCGCGCGGGGCCCCGTGCCGCCGCCGAAGGCCGTTGCGCCGAAGGCCGCCGTACCGGCTGCCGCTGCCGCCGCGTCGGCGTCGGCCGCCTCCGACCGGACCGAGCGGACGACGCAGCAGCCGCTGCCGCCGAAGCCGCCGCTCGACATGCTCGCGGACCTCACGAACAACCCGCCCCCGCCGCCGACCCCGATGCGCACCTTCGTGCGCCGGGTCAAGATCTACGCGCCGCTCGTCGTGCTCCTCGCCGTCATCCTGTCGGTCGTGCAGCTGGTCCGCCCGCTGCCCGAGCCGAAGCTCACGATGACGGCGAAGAAGTCGTACACCTTCGAGGGCGCCGCCCCGGCCCTGCCCTGGCCCAAGGAGGGCCAGGCGTTCATGGCGGCCTCCGGCCTCGGCACGGTCGGCACCTTCGGCGAGCAGAAGCCGATCGCCATCGGCAGCGTCGCCAAGACGATGACGGCGTACGTGATCCTGAAGAACCACCCCCTGAAGAAGGGGGAGCAGGGTCCGATGATCGACGTCGACAAGGCGGCCGTCGAGGACGGCAAGAAGGACGCCGAGGGCGAGTCGACGGTCAACACGCTGCAGGAGGGCGGCAAGATCTCGCAGTACGACGCCCTCGCCGCGATCATGATCCCGTCGGCGAACAACGTCGCGCGGCTGCTCGCCCGCTGGGACACCGGCGGCGACCAGGAGGCGTTCGTCAAGAAGATGAACGACACCGCCAGGGAACTCGGCATGACCAACACGACGTACACGGACCCCTCGGGTCTGGACGCCACGACGGTCAGCACCGCCGAGGACCAGGTCAAGCTGGGTCTGAAGGTCGTCGAGATGCCGGAGCTCGTCGCCATCACCAAGCTGCCGAGCTGGCAGGACCCGTCGGGCAAGGTGTGGCGCAACTGGAACGACCTCGTGCCGTACAACGGCTCGCTCGGCATCAAGACCGGCTCCACCAGCAAGGCGGGCGGCAACCTGCTCTTCGCCGCGGAGAAGCAGGTCGGCAAGACCAGGCAGCTGGTCGTCGGCGCGGTCCTCGGGCAGCACGGCGTGCCGATCCTCGGCACGGCGATCGCGGCGAGCAAGAACATCATGCTGGCCACGCAGAAGTCGCTGACCAGCGCGGCCGTGGTGAAGAAGGGCGACGTCGTCGGGTACGTGGACGACGGGCTCGGCGGCCGCACCCCGGTCGTGGCCGGTGCCGACGTCGAGGCGGTCGGCTGGCCGTCGCTGACCGTCGACATCAAGCTGTCGCACGGCGACTCCAAGCTGCCGCAGACCGCGACGGCGGGCACCGAGGTCGGCGTGCTGACCGTCGGCGAGGGGGCCAGCCAGGTGAAGGTACCCGTGACCCTGAAGACGGACCTGGCCGCGCCGGGAATCGGCAGCAAGCTGACCCGGATCGGCTGACCGCGGCCGCACGGGAGACCATGGACCGGCGCCTCGGGGGCAACCCCGGGGCGCCGGTGTGCGTCCAGTAGCCGGGACGGGCGACCGGGACGCGACGGAGTGGACCCCAGGGCTGGGGAGTAGGGCAGTGAGCGACCAGTGACCACCGCTGAGCAGGAGCAGACCGAGGGCCGGGGCGCGCCGGCGCCGGCCGCCGCCGGGGCGGCGCGTGCGGCGGGCGGTGCTCGGGACGGCGCCGTCGGCGGGGGTCCTGCCGCCCGCGCGTCGGCCGCGGCCCGGCGGCATCCGGTGGCGGTGTCCACGGCGGTGGCGGCCGTGCTCCACGTCGTCTGGTTCTACGCCTTCGCCAACAGCGGCGGCGATCTCGCCGCGCAGGACGCCTGGGCCGAGTTCGTGGGCCGGCATCCGGACTCCGCGTACAACCTCGCGTGGTACGGGGGCATGCACCCCGTCTCGTACAGCGTCGTCTCCCCCTACGTCATGTACATGATTGGCGTGCGGACGACGATGATGGTCGCCGGCACCGTCTCCGCCGGCCTGCTCGCGCTGATCCTGACCCGCTGTCGCGGCGCCGTGCGCGAGCCGCTGTGGCCTGCGCTCGCCGGGGTCTACGGCCTCTTCTGCAACGCCTTGTCCGGCCGGGTCACCTTCGGGCTGGGCGCGATGTTCGCGCTGGGCGCCGTCGCGGCCGTCTTCTGCTGGCCCCGCCGCTGGGCCCGCCGCCGCTGGGCGAAAGCCGCCGTCGCGGCGCCGCTGGCCGGGCTCGCGACCGCCTCCAGCCCCGTCGCGGGCCTCTTCCTCGGGGTCGTCGCGGCCGCGCTGTTCCTGAGCCGGCGGCGGCCGGGCGCGTACGCCCTCGGGCTCGCCCCCGTGGCGGTCGTCGGGCTGTCGGCCTGGCTGTTCCCCTTCTCCGGGACGCAGCCGATGAAGATCGGCTCGGCGTGGCTGCCGTTCGCGACGGGGCTGGCCGTCGCCCTCCTCGTACCGAAGCGGTGGAAGACCGTCCGGGCCGCCGCCGCGGTGTACGTCTTCGGCGTCTTCCTGACCTGGGCGATCGACTCGCAGGTCGGCTCCAACGTCACCCGCCTCGCCATGCTCTTCGGCGGGGCCGTCCTCCTGGCGGCCGTCCCGTACGCGGCCGCGGGCACGCGCCGCCGGCGGGCGCTGGTGGCGGCGCTCACCGCGGTGACGGTGTGGATCACCGTGAACAGCGTCACCGACATCGTGCGCACCACCCCCGTGGCCGCCTGGAACCGTGAGCTCGCCCCGCTGGTGGACCAGCTGCAGAAGGCGGGCGCGGACCGGGGGCGCGTCGAGGTCGTGCCGGCGAGCAGCCACCGGGAGTCGTCGGCGTTCCCGGCGTACGTCAACCTCGCGCGCGGCTGGAACCGCCAGGCCGACCTGGAGCGCAACCCGCTCTTCTACGACGACACGCTGACCGCGGAGAGCTACCGCGAGTGGCTGGAGCGGTGGGCCGTCCACTACGTGGTGCTGCCGGCGGACAAGCCCGACTCGGGCGGCGAGGCGGAGGCCCGGCTGGTCGCGGGCGGGCTGCCGTACCTGGAGCGGGTGTGGGGCGACGCGAACTGGCAGCTCTTCCGCGTCGCCCGGCCGACGGAACTGGTGTCGGGACCGGCCTCGGTGGTCCGGGCGGGCGCGGACCGGCTGGTGGTCGACGTGAAGGCCCCCGGACGGGTCCTGGTCCGGATCCCGCACTCGCCGTGGCTCGGGCTGGTCGACGCCGACGGGCGCCCGGTGCCGCCGCCGCAGGGGTACGCGAACACGGCCGGCTGCCTGTTCAAGGCGGAGGCGGACGCCGCGGGCGACGTGTGGACGGAACTCCTCGCCCCCGCGCCGGGCGAGTACCGGATCGCGGCGAAGTACCAGCTGCCCCGCGGCACGCCCTGCCCGGAGGACCTCGTCCGGGAGACGGCGGACCCGACGGACCCGACGGACCCGACGGGCGGCTGACGACCCCGGAAGGTGCGACCTGCGACATATCTGCATACGATCCCAATAGTCCGATTGGGTGCTTCCCAAGGAGTTGACGACGGGATGAGCAAAGAGCAGAACCAGGACGTCCGGCGCGCCGCGAGGGGCCAGGAGCCGCCCGGACCGCCCCCCTCCAGGGGCCACGGCTTCGCCGGCCCGGTGCGCAGCAAGGTCAAGGGCGGCGCACACACGAAGGCGGACCTGAAGCGCGCGGGCGCCCCGGTGGGCGACCGCATAGGCGAACGCACAAGGGGCCTGAGCTGACCCCCGCCACCCCTGGCCCTTCCGGCCCCCGTGGGACCCGGAAGGGCTCCCGTTCGGCGTTCGCGGGTCAGACCCGGCCGAGGTCGCTGTCCGCCATCCGTCCGGCACCCGAGGTGTGGCTGGCGGGGCTGCCGACGCCTTGGCACCGGAGGGGTATGCCAAACGGACCACACCTAAACGTTTAGGTGTGGTCCGTGCGCTCGTGCCCCCGGCAGGATTCGAACCTGCGACACCCGCTTTAGGAGAGCGGGAGGGCGAACCTCCGCCTGACCTGCACACACGCTGCGAAACCTGATCGACACCACAGCCCCCGACAACGCCCCTCGTTCCCCGTGGTTCCCCGCACGATCTGGCACGGATGTGGCACGGTCCTGGCCAGCGCCTGTCAGTGCCTCGGGATAGCGTCCAGCTGCGCGCGGTCGGCTTCCGAGGTGTCCAGCTCTCTAGTGCAGCTGCATCCCTGGCCTTGTCCGGGGGCGGCCCGGTGCAAGCCCGGTACCCAACCGACGGCCAGGCTTCGCCGATGGCCAAGAGTGCCCTGCCAGCGTCGGCCGCGCGCACGCACGCGTGTGGCCCGCTCGGCTAGCCGGTCCGGCTGACGCCTGAGGGGAAGCTAGGGCATTCTTTGGCTCATCTAGGCAGGGTGACAGAGGGGGGCATTTGGAACCGTACATTGTGGCTTTGATCGCTGTGGCCGGAGCTATGGCCGGGACCGTCGCCGGGTTTCTTCTTCAGCGAAGGCAGGCAAGAGAGCAGCGCACCTGGCAGACGACCGACCTAGCGCGACAAGAAACCCTGGCGCTGGTGCAGTCGACATCGGCCGCCTTCGACCAGCGTGAGGTGCTGCTCTGGCAGGAGCGCCGAGCCGTCTACATCCGATTCCTCACGTGCATCGACGACTGGATTGAGCTACTTAGGGACCTGCGTGACTCCGGAGGGCTGCCCAACGCGCCAGATATTCAGACGTCGGATGATGCGCGCCAAGCTTCGCCGCTGGCGGCTCGACACCTTGAAGCGGCTCGGAATTTCGCGAGAGTCGATGTCGAGATGACCGTGATCGCCGGTAGCCCCGTGCAGTCAGTGTTGGATGCCCTCCGGGGCACGGTGTATGCCGCAGCACGCGAAGCCTTGA
The DNA here is from genome assembly GCF_003949955.1 of Streptomyces sp. WAC05292. Taxonomy (NCBI): domain Bacteria; kingdom Bacillati; phylum Actinomycetota; class Actinomycetes; order Kitasatosporales; family Streptomycetaceae; genus Streptomyces; species Streptomyces sp. WAC05292. The sequence continues at coordinate 11,634 of NZ_RPSE01000081.1, read as the reverse complement.
CCGGTGGCGACAAGATTGCCGACCTCACGGACGAGAGGGGGCGTCTCGTACGGGCTATCCGTTTCGAGCTCACAACTTCATTCGTTGGGGATCGGCATGGAGGACGCCCCCGTGTTCCCTCGCAGGCGCCCTCCCCTTCTTAGCCCACCACTCACCCCAACTCCCATCCCGTCTGCCGTCGACCCACACACCGTGGAGCAGGCGCGGTGCCGGGCGTCCAGGTGGAGCGCGCCACTGTACGAACGACCTGGACGCCCGGTGCCGTGTCTGCTCGGCTCTGCCTGGGTCGACGGCAGACGGGATGGGAGTCCCCACCGCCACACCCCACCGGCCGGCACCCGCGTACGGTGCCCCACCATCCCGGAGCCGGAGCGCCCCCGCCGGAGGCATGTCGGTGACCGTGGGAACCGGCGGCCGTTGGGGCTCGGACTCATGCCCTTGGGCCCATCCCGTCTTGCAGGGGCGGGCGTCGGCGCAGCGCGCGCGGAGCGGGCCGCAGGCAGGAGCGTCGCGCGGAGCGGAGCCGGGAAGCCCGCCCGGCGGAGCGGTAGCGCAGCCGGGTGCCTTGATGAGGTAGAGAAACCTGTAACAGGTCCTCCGCTGCTCCTCGGCTATGCCGTGGTGAGTGCGTCGGCGATGGCGTGCATGTCGTCGGTGATGGTGTCGGCCTGGGCCTCGGCGAAGAGGTCGGCCTTGTGGGGCTTGTTGGCGTAGGCGATCACCGTGGTCCCGGCTGCGTGGGCAGCCTGGATGTCTGTGAGCGAGTCACCGATCAGGGCGCAGTTCGTGACGTCGATGTGCATCCGCTCGGCCGCCGTGATGAGCGGGAAGGGGTTCGGCTTCATCAGGTGGGGTTGTCCCGTCGGCCGGCCGACCACCTTCGCGACGTATCCCTCCAGCCCGTGCGCCTTGAGGAAACTCTCGACGCACTCGGCCGAGTTGTTGCTCACCACCGCGACCGCCCTCCCGGAGGCGTTCACGGCCTGGAGGGCTTCCACCGCCCCCGGCGTCGGCGAGCCCGCCACCGCGACGGCTTCGACCTCCGCCTCCGTCAGCCGCTGCTCGATCTCCCCACCCAGCTCGGCGTCCGCCTCATGCGCGATGCGCAGAACCTCGATGGGGTCGTCGGTCTCGGCCGCCTTCGCGCCTGCGGATACGTCCTTGGCCGCGAGGATCGCCGTGAGCTGTTCTGCAACCTGGGAGGCAGGGAGCCCGGCGAACACATCGCACACGGGGCCGTCGAAGTCGAAGAAGACCACCCGGGCGTTGCCCAGGACCTCGGAGAGTCGGTCATCGTGCGTCAAGGTCGAAGTCCCTTCCGATGGTCTCCCAGACGCTGTCGAACCACATCCGGGCTTGCTGGACCTGCTGCGCTCCGCCGGACGACTCGCCGTCGTTGACCGAGTGGTGGAACAGGGTCGTGTCCTTGCCGACGAGGTCATAGATCTCGATCGCCTCGCCCTGGGCGACGACCTTGTTCGGACGGATCGGGTAGTACCCGAAGAACACGTCCTCGTTGTTGATGACGTACAGCTTGAAGAACTGCGTGCCGCTGTGGACGCGGACGTTGATGCGCGTCTCGGCGACCAGGCCAAGGTGCTCCAGTTCGGTGATCGCGTCCCGGATGCTGCGGGTGTAGCCGACCATGATGTCGTGCATGCGGTCGCGGAGCCTCTTGTCGTCCGCACCGTCGGACATCCGGACCGGTGCCGCCTGTGGCACCGCCATGTCGGGGACGAGTATCCGCATGGTGATGCTCGACGGCGTGAGCCTGCCGACGCGGATCTTGTCTAGCGGCTCTTGAAGAGCACCGTGCAGCGTCTCGCTGGAGAACCCCGCGAAGTCGATGGTGACGTGATCCTTCGCGAACGCCTGCTCCACGTAGGGCCGAAGCCCCGCCGGCCGTTCCGTGCGGTTGCGGACGTAGACACCGCTGCCCTTGCGCGAGACCACGAGCCCTTCGTCCTCAAGGTCCCGTAGCGCCCGCTGGATCGTCGCCCGTGCGAAGCCGTAGAGCTCCGTCAACTCCTTGTGCGACGGCAGCTTCTCGCCCGGCCCGAGCCTCCGCGTACGAATCGCTGCGCTCAGGCTGCTCGCGACCTGCTCGTACGGGGCTCGGTTGTCGTCGGGGTCGAGGGGCTCGGGGACAAAGGTCATGGGTCGATGGTAGGGGACATCCGCTCAGTCTGGACAGCCATGTCAGCCAGGCCGTTGACATGGCTAGCCATGTCTCCTACCTTATCCATGTGGTCAACCAGGCTAGCCATGTTGGTCACGTGATGAGACTCCGGAGGACGGCGCACTACCGCCAAGCAGACCGCCGTCCTCCTTCGCTCCCATGAAGGGAAGTTCCATCATGCCTGCCTTGCATAAGCTCGCGCAGTCCGCCGGGCTCTCCGTCTCCGACTTAACGAACGGGGAGCGTGCCGTGGCTCTGTACGTCTCGGACATGCCGACCTCGTACCGGTTCCGCAGGGGCGACATGCCGAAGACGTGCGACTGGATCCTCCAGGGCGCCGCTCGCCTGGGGCTGGAAGAACTCTCCTACGTCGCGGCTCTGCGGCAGGAGTGCCGCCTCGGCTGGCTGCACGGCGTCACGGCCGAGGTGAGCAGCGTTGAGGGCTTCTCGGACGAGGCCCGCACCGAGCGTGCCGAGCACCTTGCCGCACTCGTGACGTTCAACGTCCGCGTCGGTGAAGAGGCGTTGCGGCGTCAGAAGCAGTCGGCCACTGCGCTCCGTCCCCTCACCGCGAAGGCGGCTGCGTGATGGGGTGGGTGCGCGGCTTCGGCCAGTCCCGTGACCCGCTCGACTCGGACGCCGACGAGGCGCGGAAGGTCGCCGGTAGCCATGACCGCTACTGCGCGGGCAAGGGGCAGAACTTGCCCCGGATGGGGAAGAAGGGCTCGCCGGGACGTCCGTCGGACAACACGTCCGGTCCCTCCTCGACGTCGGCCAGCACCCCGAAGAATCGGTGGCGCTGGTGACGGTCTTCCCCGTCCCCCCGGCCGCTGTCGCTGATGTGGCGGCGGCTGTGGGCACCGATCCCCTTGCCCTGGCAGACCTGTTGCGGGTGGCGAACGCCCCGGGGTTCGAGCGGTGGCGTGAGCAGGTGCGGCGTACGGGCGGCTGCTCGGACCCGATCCACCTGTCGGGCACCACGGTCACCCGCGATCGACGCACCGGGGCCGTCCTGTACTCGTACTCGACGGCCGAGGAGCCGGGTGGCCGGTTACGGGTCGCCTGCGGCAACCGCCGGGCCTCGCGCTGTCCTTCGTGCGCCTGGATGTACGCGGGGGACACCTACCACCTGATCCGGGCCGGGATCACGGGTGACGAGCGCAAGAACGTCCCCGCCACCGTTCGGGACCACCCCCGGGTCTTCGCCACCCTGACCGCCCCGTCCTTCGGCCCGGTCCACAACCGCCCCGCCTCCGGTCGCTGCCGCTGCGGCGCCGCGCATCCGGAGAACGCACCCGTCCTCGGTACCGCGCTGGATCCGGCCCGGTACGACTACGCGGGCGCGGTGCTGTGGAACAACCACGCCGGTCACCTCTGGCAGCGCTTTACCATCTACCTCCGCCGGGAGATCGCTGCCCGCGCCGGCATCACCCAGGCCGCGTTGAAGGACTCGTGCCGGGTCTCCTTCGGCAAGGTTGCCGAGTTCCAAAAGCGCGGCGCCATCCACTTCCACGCCGTCGTACGCCTCGACGGCCCCGACGGACCCGGCACGGCCCCGCCCGCCTGGGCCTCGGTCGACCTCCTGGACGACGCGATCCACGCGGCTGCTGCCCGGGCCGCCGTCACCGTCCCGGCCGCCGGCACCCGACCTGAGCGGACGCTGACGTGGGGGACACAGGTGGACGTCCAGCCGATCGGCGCCCTCGGCCAGGAGGAGCTGACCGAACAGGCCGTCGCCTCCTACGTCGCCAAGTACGCCACCAAAGCGGCTGAGACCACCGGCACCGTCGACCGGCGCATCGGCGAACCGGCGGAGCTGGCCAAGCTCGACCTACCCGACCACACCCGGCGCCTGATCGAAGCCTGCTGGGCCCTCGATGCGGACTACCCCGGCCGGATGCTGGCCCGCTGGTCCCACATGCTCGGCTTCCGCGGCCACTTCTCCACCAAGTCCCGCGCCTACTCCACCACCCTCGGCGCCCTCCGGCAGACCCGCGCCGACTACCGCGCCGCACAGGAACGACGCGAACGCGGCCTGCCCGACCCGGACGACGACGCGGAGGGCTCCACCCTCGTGATCGCCCACTGGACCTACGCCGGGCACGGGCACACCCCCGGCGAGTCCTGGCTCGCCGCCAACATCGCCCGCGACATCCAGCACAACCGCGAACACGCCCGCGAACTGCGGAACGAACTCGAATCCACCGACACTCAGGGGGAGTGGTGACCATGGACCGACTGCTGAGCGTGAACGAAGTGGCCGAACTCCTCGGTACCACCGTTCGCTTCCCCCGGCGCCTCATCGAGGAGCGGCGGATCGTCTTCGTGAAGGTCGGCCGGCATGTCCGCATACCTGAGAGCGCGGTCACTGCCTTCGTCGCTGCCAACACGGTTCAGCCGGTCGTCCCCTCTCTGAGGAGCGTGGCCTAATGGCGAACAGTAAGGGCAGGCGGCGACGTTTCGGCAGTGTCCGGCCTCTCGCCTCTGGTCGGTGGCAGGCCCGCTATCGCGACCCGCTGTCCGGCGAGACGAAGGCTGCGCCGCAGACCTTCGCGACGAAGACCGACGCGGATGTGTGGCTGACCACCATCGAGGCGGAGATCGTCCGAGGCACCTATCAGGCACCCGACGCGGGCAAGATCGCCTTCGGCCCGTACGCCGATGACTGGCTGAAGCACCGCAAGCTGGAGGACCGTTCCCGGGAGCGGAACGAGGGCGTGTTCCGGCTGCACATCAAACCGACCTTCGGCGCCGGAACCCTGGCCGCGATCACCACGCCCCGCGTCCGTGCCTGGCGTACCGCCCTGCTGGAAGCCGGTGTGGGTGAGCCCACCGTGGTCAAGGCGTATCAGCTCCTGCGAGCGATCTTGAACACGGCGGTGGACGACGAGCTGATCTGCCGCAACCCATGCCGCATCAAGGGCGCCGATCACTACGACGTGCCGGAGCGTCCCGTCCTCACGGTCGCTGAGGTGTACGCCGTGGCCGACGCCATCCAGCCGCGTTACCGGGTGCTCGTCCTCCTGGCGGCCTTCACCACGCTGCGCTTCGGTGAGCTGGCCTCGCTCCGACGTCGGGACCTCGACCTGAGCCGCTGCGTGGTCATGGTCCGCCGCGCCCAGTCCGAGCTGCAGAACGGCAAGCTCGCCGACAAGGCGCCGAAGTCCGCCGCCGGCGTCCGGCCGGTCGCTTTCCCCGCCGAACTCGTCCCCGAGCTGACTTACCACCTGGAGCACTTCGCCGCGGCCGGGCAGGACGGTCACCTCTTTCAAGGGCCCCGCGGCGGACTGCTTCGGCGGAGCAACTTCCGCGACGACTGGACGACCGCACGCGCTGAGGCCGGCGTCTCCGGCGACGTCCACTTCCACGACCTCCGCCACACTGGCAACACGCTGGCCTCCAGCGCAGGGGCGAGCACGCGCGAGTTGATGACGCGGATGGGGCACAGCACGACCCGGGCCGCGCTGATCTATCAGCACATGACGAGCGACCGTGATCAGCACATCGCGGGGAAGCTCGGGGAGATGATCCGCCGGGCCCGAGGAGAGGGTGATCCGCCGCCTTCTGGCACGTAGGTGGCACAGACGCGATCATGCGAAAGGGCCAGCTCATGGGAAACATCCCTGTGAGCTGGCCCTTTGCCGTGTGCCCCCGGCAGGATTCGAACCTGCGACACCCGCTTTAGGAGAGCGGTGCTCTATCCCCTGAGCTACGAAGGCGTGCTCGTGGACGCGGTCCGTGAGGACCTGGCCACCGCCGCAAGTGTAGCGGGTGGGGTGCGGTGCGTACCGGGAGATCTCGGCCGGGGCTCCGCGGGCGTGCCGGAGATCGTCCGGAGGAGGGGGGAGAGCCCCGGGTCAGCGCCTGTCGTAGATGCCGAAGAGGTCGACCACCACGTCGACCGGCTCCCAGCTGCGGTTCCAGAAGTCGACGATGCCGTCGGGGCCCGTGCCCGTCTGGGCGAGGTTCGAGACCGTCGCGCCCTTCGTCCAGTTCAGGTTCGAGGACTGCGGGGGGTGCGGGGTGGTCGCGGTGCCCCTGTCGTACTGCTGCTGGGTGTTCGGGTCCGGGGCGATCGAAAGGTGGCCGCTGCCGCCGGTGTTGGTCACCGTCGCGTTCACCACGGCCGCCTCCGGCGCGGACTTGCCCGCCGGGATCCGCTGGTGCAGGAAGTCGAAGGACTTGACCTGCCACCACTCGCGGGAGTCGTGCAGGCGGGTCGGCGCCACCGGCAGGTAGGCGGCCTTGCCGTCGGCGCTGTAGTGGCCGACGACGTCCACGATCACGTCGGCCCCGCTCCAGGAGCCGTTGCGGATCTCGATGCGTCCGTCCGGGCCGACCGGGACGATCACCGAGTTGGCGACGGTCTGCCCGGCGGTGAAGTTGAGGTTCGACGTGGCCGGCGCCGGCTGCCCGCTCGGGAAGAGCGTCAGGTGGCCGGCCTCCCGCGGGTCGGTCACCGTGACGTTCAGCGCGACCGCCGTGACGCCCTTCGGCGGGACGCCGCCCGCGCCCGCGATCTGCACGGCGAACGACGACTGCCCGGATGCCGGGCCCCGCCGGGTGCCCAGGCCCTCGCGGGTGTCGACGAGGCGCGTCGGGGTGAGCGAGGTGTAGCCGGCCGCCGCGGAGCGGGTGAAGTAGCCGGTGACGTCGGCGAGCAGGTCCGTGGTGCCGTCGCTGCGGTTGGACAGCTCGATGTGCCCGTCCTCGCTCACCGGGACGATCGCCAGGTTCGGAACGGTCTGCCCCGCCGCGAAGTTGACGTTCGACGTGGCAGGGCGTTCGGTGCCCGCGGCGTACGCGCTGACGTGCCCGGCGGCCTTGGTGTTGGTGGCCGTGAGGTTGAGCGCCACGGCGGACACCCCGGCCGGGATGCCGCGGGTGCCGGCGACCTTCACGCGGGTCGTCCCGTACGCGGGGACGGGCCGGGCGCCCGCCGCGCCGGTGCCGTCGCGGGTGTCCAGCAGGCGGGTCGGGGCGTGCGGGGTGAACTCGGAGCCGGACACGACGACGTCGAGGGTGTTCGTCGTGGTCAGGTCGTTGCGGACGTCCTTCGCCGTGAGGGTGACCTTGTGGGCGCCGACCTCCGCGTAGGTGTGGTTCAGGTGCAGGAAGGGGTAGTCGGAGTCGGAGAGGACGACTTCCGTCTGCTTGTTGCCGTCGCCCCAGTCGACGTCCACCGCCACCGCGGTCGGCAGGTCGCTGATCGTCATGACGTACGCGGTGAGCATGATGCCGCGCGCGGTGGTGTGGCTCGCGCCCATCTCGACGGACAGGTGCGGGTCGCCCGCCGCCGCGTTCGCGCCGCCCTGCGCCGACGCCTTGCCGCCGGCCTGCCCCTTGGCGGTGACGGAGCGGTCCGCCGGGCTGAAGAACGGGGACTTGCGCAGCTCGGCCCGCGCTGCCCCGGCCTTCCCTGTGGCTCCGGCCTTCCCCGTGGCCGCAGCCGGCGGCGTCGGCTCCGCCGCCTGCGCCGTGGCCGGTACGAGGCCCACGGCTGCCGCGGCGACCGCGGCGGAGATCATGATGCGGTGACGGTGCACCGGCCCCCCAGTGATTCTTGAACTTGTTCAAACGGTCAAGATCAGCTTACCGGGTCCCGGCGGCGCCCTCCGCCTCGGGTCACGGCCGCGCGATGCGGACCTGGAAGCTGCCGTCGCGCAGTTCGCCGACCACCGAGATGCTGATGCCCTCCTCCTCGTCCGTGAACGTCTCGCCCGGCCGGTACGGGGCGTCCGACAGCTCACCGTGGACGTTCGGCCGGCGCGTGCAGCCGCCGCTGCCGACCGCGCTGTCGACCACCGTGACCGGGCCCCGGCCCGTGTCCACCTCCGAGTCCACCTTGTAGACCAGTACACCGGGCTTGCACACCGTCTCGTCGTTGCCCGCCTGCGTGCGGACCTCCACCGCGTACCCGGTGGTCGCCGACAGCGGGACGAAGGCCAGCTTCGTGCCCCCCTCGACCGCCAGCGGCGCCAGCACGTGGTCGCTCGTGCCGGGCTTCGACGCGCAGCTGATCTGCGAGCCGTCCAGCCAGCCGAGCTTCCACTTGTGCCAGCCCAGCAGGTCGTTGTTGGAGCCCCAGTCCTCGCTCATGATGTCCCAGTGCCCGACCGCGCCGCCGCCGTCGGCCGTGTACAGGTCGGGCAGGCCGAAGACGTGCCCGTTCTCGTGCGGCAGTACCCGGTAGCCGGTCTCCCGGTAGGTGCCGGAGCCGTCGTCCTGCCGGCTGTAGACGAACGACGTGTTGGCCAGCGGCACACCGTCCGCGACCGGCGCGTCCCCGTTGCCGGAGAACGTCACCGACAGCACCGTGTCGAGCGCCGACGGGCCCGCGTTCGGCGTGACCAGGATGTTCACCAGGTCGTACCGGCTGAAGTCCACCTCCGGGTCGGCCGCGCTCACGATGTGCTCGACGAGCTGCCGGTAACCGGGCTCGTACGGGGACCCGCGCCCGATCCCGTACGCGGCGAACGGCATCGGCATCCGCAGCCAGCTCTTCACCGGCGCCTCGGGCCGGTAGGTGAGCCGGCCGTAGGAGCTGGTGCGGAACCAGTCCGAGGTCTGCGGGAAGAACTCCGCCATCCGGTCCAGTGCCGTGCCCTCGCCCTTGGCGTCCGGGAAGTCGATCATCAGGTTGAGCGCACGGACCTCGCCGGTCGAGCGGGAGTACCCGGCCGGCGTCGGCAGCCCCTCCGACATCTGCACGCCCGGCGCACCGCTGATCCGGCACGGGGCGAGAGCCGACTCCGCGGTCGCCGCCGCCGGCCCGGACGCCGAGTGGTGGCGGCCGGAGATCCCGCTGCTGGCGGTCGCCGTGATGCCGAGGGCGAGGGCGGTCAGGCCGATGTAGGCGCCGGCGCGGTGGGGTCTGCGTATCCGGTGGCGGGTCTGCGCCATGGGCACCGCCTTCCGCTCCGCGGCAGCCGGCCCGGCCCGTGCTGCTCTCCGTGCGCTCACCCTCCGACGGGCGCGCCGCGCCCGCGCGCCGGGTGCGGCCGAACGGGAACGGCCGTGTGGTGCGGCTCACACGGGAGGGTGAAATAAGCGGGGAGCGGATCCCCGTTTGCACCTGTGTCCCCAAACGGGGATCCGGTCCCCGGTTCGGCTCCGTCGGTTCCTTCGGTTCCCTCGGTCCCCCGGTTCGCGGGTGCCGGCGCCCAGGCATTCGTACGCCGCCCCCCGCGGGCGGGCGGAGCCGTTCGAGGAAGGCCCCCGATGCAGCGCACCGCCGTCTCCGCCGACGCGCCCGCGCGCGCTCCCCGTCCGCGCGCGGATGCCGTGCGCAACCGGGAGCGGATCCTCACCGCTGCCCGGGAGGTGTTCGTGGAGCTGGGCTCGGGGGCCCCGTTCGACGAGGTCGCCCGCCGGGCGGGGGTCGGCAACGCCACCCTCTACCGGCACTTCCCCGACCGGGCCGAACTCGTCCACCACGTCGTGCTGTTCGTCATGGGCCGGGTCACGGCCGAGGTGCGCAACGCGCTCGACGAGGAGCCCGACGCGTTCGCCGCGCTGTGCCGCTTCACCCACACCGCCGCCGACGAGCGGATCGGCGCCCTGTGCGCCATGCTCGGCGGCGGCTTCGACCGCGAGCATCCCGAACTGCTCGCCGCCAACGGCGTGCTGACCGAAGCCGTCACGTCCCTGATGGACGCCGGCCGGCGCGCGGGCCTCGTCCGCGGCGACGTCGGCCCCGGCGACCTGATGGTCGCGCTGTCCCAGCTCAGCCGCCCCCTGCCGGGCGTCTCCTGCGTCAGCGTGGACGCATTCGTCCACCGCCACCTCCAGATCTTCCTCGACGGGCTGCGCGCCCCCGGCGCCTCCGAACTCCAGGGCGCGCCCGCGACGTTCGAGGACCTCAGGCAGAAAACCGAGTGACGGCTCAGGCCCCGGCCCGCTAGCGTCACAAAAGCTCACAAAAGCCGCTTAAATCATCTTTTCCGTCATTCCGCACACCGAAGTGGGTACCCCCATGCCGAAAACCGCCGACACCGCCGATCCGCTCCGGGCGGCGGCTCCCGATCCCAACCGCTGGAAGGCGCTCGTCTTCATCGCGCTGGCGCAGCTGATGGTCGTCCTCGACGCGACGATCGTGAACATCGCGCTGCCCTCCGCCCAGGCCGACCTCGGCATCTCCGACGGCAACCGCCAATGGGTCATCACCGCCTACGCGCTCGCCTTCGGCGGCCTGCTGCTCTTCGGCGGCCGCATCGCCGACAAGTGGGGCCGCCGCAACGCCTTCGTCGTCGGCCTGATCGGCTTCGCCCTGGCCTCCGCGCTCGGCGGCGCCGCCACCGGCGAGGCGATGATGCTCGGCGCCCGCGCCCTCCAGGGCGTCTTCGGCGCGCTGCTCGCCCCGGCCGCGCTCTCGCTGCTCGCCGTGATGTTCACCGACGGCGCCGAGCGCGCCAAGGCGTTCGGCATCTACGGCGCGATCGCGGGCGGCGGCGGCGCCGTCGGCCTGATCCTCGGCGGGTTCCTGACCGAGTACCTGGACTGGCGCTGGACGTTCTTCGTGAACATCCCGTTCGCCGTCGTCGCGGCCGTGGGCGCCTGGCTCGTCGTGCGGGAGCCGGCCGGCGGCCGCAACCGCGCCCCGCTGGACCTCCCGGGCGTCCTGCTGTCCACGCTCGGCCTGGTCGTGCTCGTGTACGGCTTCACGCGCGCCGAGTCGGCCGGCTGGTCGGACGCGTGGACGATCCGCATGTTCGTGGCGTCGGTGGTGCTGCTCGGCGCGTTCGTGCTCGTCGAGGCGCGGGTGAAGTCCCCGCTGCTGCCGCTGCGCGTCCTGCTGGAGCGCAACCGCGGCGGCGTCTACCTCTCGCTGGGTCTGGCCGTCATCGCGATGTTCGGGCTGTTCCTCTTCCTCACCTACTACCTGCAGGTCGTGAAGGGGTACTCGCCGGTGAAGACCGGCTTCGCGTTCCTGCCGATGATCGCCGGCATGATCACGGGCTCCACGCAGATCGGCGCCCGCCTGATGAACCGCGTCCCGCCGCGGCTGCTGATGGGACCCGGCTTCCTGCTCGCGGCGACCGGCATGCTGCTGCTGACGCAGCTGGAGGTCGACTCCTCGTACACCGGGCTGATCCTGCCGGCGCAGCTGCTGCTGGGCCTGGGCATGGGCACCGCGTTCATGCCGGCGATGTCGCTGTCCACGCACGGCGTCGCCGCGGCCGACGCAGGTGTCGCCTCCGCGATGGTCAACACCTCGCAGCAGGTGGGCGGCGCGATCGGCACCGCCCTGTTGAACACGATCGCCGCGTCGGCGACGACCGCGTACCTCGTGGACCACGCGGGCGAGGCCGCCGCGGGCGGGGCCGCGGCCAGGCTGGTCCAGGCTCAGGCCATGGTGGAGGGCTACTCGGCCGCCATCTGGTGGGCGGTGGGCATCCTCGCCGCGAGCGCGGCCCTGGCGTTCGCGCTGATCAACACCGGCCGGCCCGGCGCCG
>NZ_RPSE01000819.1:0-810 GCF_003949955.1 Streptomyces sp. WAC05292 | reverse complement strand
CGGCGGAGGAGCGGCGGACGCGGCGGGGGGCGGCGGGGGTGGTCTTGGTCATGGTGATCGACTCCTTGAGATCACGGCGCGGCACGGCCGCGGATGAGGGGTTCTCCAAGGCGCCGGAAGGGGCGGGGGCGCTGCGCCACAGGGGTTGCCTGTTCGGGGCGCGCGCCGCGGGCCGCCATTCGCCGGATCGGCGAGACGTTCGGCTCCTACAAAACTAGGACAGGTGCCGCTGTATGTCTCCGCAATTACTCGGACTTCCTACTATCTGAGACGGCCAATCCTCCGAACGCCCCCGCCCGGACCTCCGTTTTCAGCCCTTCCGCTGGCGAAGTTCCCTGATCAGAGCCCTGACGGCGATGGTGGAGGCGGATTCCGGGGTGGTGACGTATCCCACGTTCCGGACGGGCCCCGAGGGGCCCAGACCGGTGACGGCGACCGCCTCCCCCGCCTCGCGCAGCGACAGCTCGGGCATGATCGCCATGCCGAGCCCGCGGCCCACCAGGGTGAGCACCATCCCGTCGTCCTCGGCCTTCACGGTGGCGCGGGGGATCCAGTCCTGGGAGCGCCACCACTCCCGGGTGTAGGAGCCGCAGTTCTCGTCCCAGTCGAGCAGGGGCAGCGACTTCGGGTCGGCGTGCCCGGCCGGGTGCGCGAGGGCGTACGCCTCCTGTACGAGCACCCCGCCCAGCAGCCCCGGCGGCAGCCCGGCCGCGGGGTCCAGCGTGGCGATCCCGAGATCGGCCCGGCCCGCGGCCACCTCCCCCGCGGCCGGGCTGCCGCCGGGGCTGCTGGGCGGGGTGCTCGTACAGG
>NZ_RPSE01000818.1:0-813 GCF_003949955.1 Streptomyces sp. WAC05292 | reverse complement strand
GGCCCCGGCCCCCTCGCCCGCCTGCTGCGGTGGGCCCTCGGCGGCCTCGCCGCCGTCGACGCCGTCGCCCTCGGCCCCGCCCAGGCGTCGCTGACCCCGCTCGGCAGCTGGGCCGTCTGGGTCAAGCTGGAGCAGATCTGCGTGGCCGCGCAGAGCCCCGCCGGCAACATCGAGCAGTCCGCCGCCGCCATGCTCCACGGCTGCGCCGGCCTGACCCCGGGCCCGGCCCGCGCCGAGTACCGGGCCTGGCTCGCCGCCCGGCCCGTCGGCCACGCCGTCGCGGAACTGCTGGACGCCGCCCGCGGCGACGACGCCCTCCTGCGCGGCCTCGCCTTCGAGGCACTCCGCGTCGTCGGAGCCCCTGCCGAACCCGAGGTCCGGGCCGCCGCCCGGGAACCCGCCCTGCGGCCGTACGCGCTGCTCTGGCTCGCCGAGCACGACGGAGTCGACCCCGACGAGGCCCAGGACGTGCTCACCCCCGAGGAATCCACCTGGCTCTGGGTCGACACCGCCGCCGCCATCGCCGACCACGGGGAGGCGGAGCTGCTGGCCCGCCACCTGGACTCGGCGGTGCGGACCACCGTGCCGAGGCTCCTGGAGGAGGTCCGCGCCGTCGGCCATCCCCGCACGGTGCAGGTCCTCGTCGCCCTGGCCGCCGCCCACCCGGACCCCTCCCTGGCCAAGGCGGTCCGCCGGGCCGCGTTCCAGGTCCACACCGGCGGCGAATGACCACGGCCGCCGCCCCCGGTCCCCCGCGCCCCAAGCGCCGGCGGGGCCGATCGGGCCGGCGGGGGCACTGTCAAGCCCGCGCGG
>NZ_RPSE01000817.1:0-823 GCF_003949955.1 Streptomyces sp. WAC05292 | reverse complement strand
CCTGTGCATGAACCGCGGAATGGATTGCGGCACCACCGTGCCGTATGGTTATTCAAAAGCGAAGACCAACGTCTGGCTCAGCAGCATGGAACCCGCACTTTCACAACCCGATCCCCAGGTCTTACTGGTGCAGGACAACTGGAAGAACGGTGGACGCACGAAAAACAGCGAAACATTGTCGCTGGTGAAGTTCAACATCCCTCCGCTGCCTGCCGGACAGGATCCTGCCCAGTTTAAATACCGCGTGAGAATTTATGGCGGGAAAGTGGAAACCAACGGCGCGGATCAAATCTTCTTCTATCCGGCGAGTAACGACTGGGATCCGGCCACCGTAAGCTGGCATTCACGGCCGCCCTGCAACTATCGCTCGGATGCGGTGCTTTACCTGAACCACTCCCGCGAATACCGGATGGTGGACGTGGATAAAGCGGTGCGCAAGGCGCTGGCAGAAGGGAAAACTGAAATTTCGTGGTATATCGGCGGCGATCGTCAGGGAAACCACTATCAGTTTGAGACGGGGTCATCTCAACAAAGCCTGATCCTGATGCTGACCGGGTTTAGCAAAACGCCGGAGATCTGATAGCGCGTGAAAACCTCATGCATAAAAAAAGCACCGGGGCTTCCGGTGCTTTCTCGTCAGATCTTGCAGGCATCGCCGCAGTCGTCATCGGCGACAATCGCCTGGGCTTTTTTATCCGCATCGTCGAGACGTTCCGCGTTGCGCTCTTCTGCTTCATCCAGCCCGTTAAAGACTAAGTTATCGAGATCAATTTCCATGTGCCACCTGCGTTATTCAGTTTTTGATACTGGCACAGTATAAGTC
>NZ_RPSE01000816.1:0-825 GCF_003949955.1 Streptomyces sp. WAC05292 | reverse complement strand
CGCCTCGACCCCTACACCACCCCGCTCCCCGGGGTGTACCTCTGCTCGGCGTCCACACCGCCGGGCCCCTCCGTGCACGGCATGTGCGGCCACCTCGCCGCCCTGTCCGCGCTCCGCCGCCACCACGGCGTCTCCACCCCGCCCTTCCTGGGCCCGAAAGAGAAGGCAGTGCTCTGATGCGCATCCGATCCTGGGCCACAGCGGTCACCGCTGCGGCCTGCTGCGTCCTCCCCCTCGCCGGCCCGGCGACCGCCGAGGACAAGCCGGCCCGCGGCGTCGCCTGGTCCGCGTCCCACGAGACGGCGACCGCCTCGGGCGGACGCTGGGTGGAACGGTCCACCGGCGGGCCGCTCCAGGTGGTCGTCGAAGGACGCCTCGCCAACACCGGCGAGGGCTGCTACTCGGTCTGGGCGCGCTGGCAGTTCGACTTCGTGCCGACGCCGCCGCGCAAGCAGGCCACCGTCTGCGGCAACGACACCGCCGACATCCGGGTGAGCCAGTCCTACATGCCCACCACGACCGGCTCCGTGGCCGTCTGCAAGGGTACGGAGAACACCCGGGACTGCGGCCCCTGGCAGAGCCTCACCTCCTGGCCCGTCACCCGCCCGTAGCCACCGACCCGCAACCACTCACCCGAAGGAAGGGGAAGCCCGTGAACGGCATCGACAAGCAGGACCTGGACCAGCTCATCACCCACACCTACGCCGAGATCAAGACGGCGATCACCTCGCACAGCGAGAAGAGCCTCCTGATGTACAGCAAGGCCCTGAGCACCCTCCTGGAACTCCGCCGCCAGCTGACGGAGAACCCCCCGACCACCTGACC
>NZ_RPSE01000815.1:0-830 GCF_003949955.1 Streptomyces sp. WAC05292 | reverse complement strand
GGGCCGCGAGCCGGGCGAGTTCGTCCATGGAGGGCACCGGGGTCCCTGTGGCCGGCCGCCGCCGGCGGCCGACCACAGGGACACCGGTGACCTCCATGGACGAACTCGCCCGGCTCGCGGCCCTGCACGGCGTCGCCACCGACTACCGGCCCGCGGAGGGCGTCACCGTCGACGTGCCGCGCGAGACGGTCGTCGCGGTCCTCGGCCTGCTGGGCGTGCCCGCCCGCACCCCCGAGCAGGTCCGGGAGGCGCTCGCCGCGGCCGAGCGGGACGCCGCCGAGCGGCTGCTGCCGCCCGTCCTCGTCTGGTGGGCCGGGTCGGCGGCGCCCCGTGAGCTGGCGGGGCTGCCCCGCGGCACCCGGACCCGACTGGAGCCCGAGGGAGCCGCCGCGGGCGGTGTCCCCGCGGAGGGCGGGGCGGCCGCGGCCGGCTCCGCCGGCCCGTACGACTGGGACCCCGCGGTCCTGCCGCCGCTCGGCGTGCACCGGGTGCGCGCCGAGGCTCCCGACGGCCGCACCGCCGCCGCGACGCTGATCGTCGCCCCCGAGCGGGCCCCCGCCGTGCCGGAGCGCGCCCGCGGGCTGCTCGTCCAGCTGTACTCCCTGCTCTCCGAACGCTCCTGGGGCATGGGCGACCTCGGAGACCTCGCCGCGCTCGCCCGCTGGGCCGGCGCCGTCGGTGCGGCCGGCCCAGCGGGCGCGCACCGCGCGGTCGCCGAGCTCCCCCACGGCGCAGGCGCGCTCGGCGGGCAGGGAGTGCAGCTGGGCGAGCCGGCCGCGGGCGCGCTCCGGCACGGCCGCGCCCCGCCCGCCGCCGCCGGCCAGCGCCGC
>NZ_RPSE01000814.1:0-830 GCF_003949955.1 Streptomyces sp. WAC05292 | reverse complement strand
CCTTTTTTCAGTACAGTAACGGCCATTGCGCACCCTTATAAATGTGATGACTATCTTATAGTCATAATATTTATAACGGAGTCTAAAGGAGTCACGGTTTTATATACCGTTTGGTGATTTAGAAGCAGAAAAGGGAATAAGAGGTGCAGGAGAAATTGCCGGGTGGCGCTCACGCTTACCCGGCCTACGAATAGAGAGCGATTTACAACGCCAGCAGGCGCTCAACGGACGGCGCAAAGTAGTAGCCGCCGGTCACCGGGCGG
The DNA here is from genome assembly GCF_003949955.1 of Streptomyces sp. WAC05292. Classification (NCBI taxonomy): domain Bacteria; kingdom Bacillati; phylum Actinomycetota; class Actinomycetes; order Kitasatosporales; family Streptomycetaceae; genus Streptomyces; species Streptomyces sp. WAC05292. The sequence goes on along the minus strand of NZ_RPSE01000814.1, from coordinate 567 downwards.
GTGAAGCGCAGCATGGCGTCACGCTTACCGTCGGTATCGCCAAACATGCTCAGCAGCTGCTGTTCGATGTTGTAGAGGCGTGCGCAGTAAGCGCAGAAGTACAGGCCGTGCGTACCGCTCGCGGTGCCGTACGGCAGGCTCTGGCGAACAATCTTCAGCCCCTTACCGTCTTCTTTAAGGTCAACGCGGGACAGGTGGGAAGTGACCGGACGCGCATCGCCGTCAATCTCTTCATTGGCATCTTTGGTACGGCCAATCATCATCTCCTGGTCATGCACGCTCATGCGGTTAAGCTGCCTGAGGTTATGCTCCCAGCGCTGGACGAACACATAGCTGCCGCCCGCGTCCACGCCATCCTTGATTACAGCCACCTCGCGACGCGTCTCTTCCCCGGCCGGGTTTTCGGTGCCGTCGACGAAGCCGCTCAAATCGCGCTCTTCCACCCAGCGGAAACCGTGGATCTCTTCCTGCACGTCGATACTGTCACCAAAGGCCTCAATCGCAGCCTGAGCGACAGAAAAGTTCACGTCGTGACGCAGGGAGAGGATATGGATCAGAACGTCATAC
>NZ_RPSE01000813.1:0-833 GCF_003949955.1 Streptomyces sp. WAC05292 | reverse complement strand
GCCCCAGACCCCGCGCCTCAAACGCCGGCGGGGCTGATTTTCAGCCCGCCCGGCGTTTGAGGGCACGGGCGCGGCGCGCGCGTACGGGGTCCGGGGGCTGCGCCCCCGGTTCGGGAAGGGGCGGGGTGGGGGAAGGCCCTGCGCAGCGGCCGGTGCTACTTCTCGGTGACTCCCGCGGAGTCGAAGGTGGCGACCTCGTGCATCGCGCGGGCGGCGCTCTGCACCAGCGGGAGGGCGAGGAGGGCTCCGGTGCCCTCGCCGAGCCGCAGATCCAGGTCGACCAGCGGGCGCAGGCCGAGCTTGTTGAGCGCGGCGACGTGCCCGGGCTCGGCGCTGCGGTGCCCGGCGATGCAGGCGGAGAGCGCCTCGGGAGCGATGGCCCGGGCCACGAGCGCGGCCGCGCCGGCGCTGACGCCGTCGAGGATGACGGGTGTGCGCAGGGAGGCGCCGCCGAGGAGGAGGCCGACGATCGCCGCGTGTTCCAGCCCGCCGATGGCCGCGAGGACGCCGATGGGGTCCTCGGGGTCGGGCTGGTGGAGTTCCAGGGCGCGTCGGACGACGTCCACCTTGCGGGCGTGGGTCTCGTCGTTGATGCCGGTGCCGCGGCCGGTGACCTCCGAGGGGTCGGCGCCGGTGAACACGGAGATGAGGGCGGCGGAGACCGTGGTGTTCGCGATGCCCATCTCGCCGGTGAGCAGGGCCTTGTTGCCGGCGGCGACGAGGTCGCGGGCGGTCTCGATGCCGACCTCGATGGCCGCGACGGCCTCTTCGCGGGTCATGGCGGGGCCGGCGGTGAGGTCGGCGGTGCCGGGGCGGACCTTGCGGGGCAGCAG
>NZ_RPSE01000812.1:0-837 GCF_003949955.1 Streptomyces sp. WAC05292 | reverse complement strand
CGCCCGCCCCTCCCGGCAGCGGCCCGCCTGCGACCCGGACGGGCCCGGATCCACCCGTACGGCCGCGTCCCCGGGCCGCCGCGCAGCCCGGGTCACGGCCGGTACAGGGCCGCGACCTCCCGCGCGTACGCCGTCTCGATCGCCCGCCGCCGCAGCTTCAGCGACGGCGTCAGCAGCCCCCGCTCCTCCGTGAACTGCTCGGGCAGCACCCGGAACGCCCGGATCGCCTCGGCCTGCGACACCAGCGTGTTCGCCGCGACCACGGCCCGCCGCACCTCCGCCGCGAGATCCGCGTCGTGCACCAGTTCGGCCGCCCGCAGCTGCGGCCGGCTCCGCATCGACAGCCAGTGCGCCACCCCCTCCTCGTCCAGGGTGATCAGCGCGGCCACGTACGGCCGGTCGTTGCCCACCAGCACGCACTGCGCGACCAGCGGATGCGACCGCACCCGCTCCTCCAGCGCGGCCGGCGCGACGCTCTTGCCGTTGGAGGTCACCAGGATCTCCTTCTTCCGCCCGGTGATCACCAGGTAGCCGTCCTCGTCGAGCCGCCCGATGTCCCCGGTCGCGAGCCAGCCGCCGCGCAGCACCGCCCGCGTGGCCCGGGCGTCGCCCAGGTAGCCGGAGAACACGTGCCGCCCGCGCAGCCACACCTCCCCGTCCTCGGCGATGTGCACGGCCCCGCCCGGGATCGGCCGGCCCACCGTGCCGTACTTCGTCGCACCGGGCTGGTTCGCCGTGGCCGCCGCGCACGACTCGGTCAGCCCGTACCCCTCGAACACGGTGATCCCGGCTCCCTGGAAGAACAGCCCGAGCCTCCGCGACATCGCCGACCCGCCC
>NZ_RPSE01000811.1:0-846 GCF_003949955.1 Streptomyces sp. WAC05292 | reverse complement strand
CCCCCCTACCGGGCGGCCCGTCGCCCGGACGGCTGCCGCCCGCACCGGTGCCGGGAACGGCCCGGCTCCCGCCCCGCACGGCCCCGCACCCCGACCGGGGCCGCCGTACGGGCGCGCGCTCGGAGCGCGCCCCCTCCAAGATCGACGTACGGTGAGCCCCATGTCACCCACCGCTGGTTCCCCACCGCGCGGAGGCACCCCCTGCGCGCCCTTGCCGAACCCGCCCCGCGCGGGCCACAGGGCCCGCAGGGGACAGGAGCGCCGCCGCGGCGGCCGGCGCGCCGATCCGGGGGAGGCGGTGCGGCCGTGACCGGTCCCGCAACGACCCGGGCGGTCGCCGCCCGCGGGCAGCGCGGGCCGTCGCCGCGGGCCGGGCGGGCCGATTCCGTCCGGTTCGCCGCCACCCGCGCACTCCCCTTCTTCGTCCGCAGCGTCCCCGGCACCCGCCCCGCCTTCCCGGCGGAGGCGCTGCGGGAGCTGCGGGACCGCCACGGCGGCGCGCCGGTCCTGGTGCACGGCATGTCCGGGCCCGTCCTCGTCCTGCTGGACCGCCGCGAGATGAGGCAGTTCTACGACAGCACCGGCGCCGCGGCCCCCGGAGGGGCGGCCCCCGCGCTGCCGCCCGCCGAAGCGCTGCGGACCGTACTCGCCGAAGAAGTACGCCCGCTGGCCTCCGGCACCACCCTCGAACTCGTCCGCCTCCGGCAGGCCGTCGCCAGGGCCGCCCGGAGGCTCGCCCCCGCCGCCGGCGCCGGGCGTGCCGCCCCGCCCGAGGGCCCGGCCGGAGCCTCCGGCCTGCTCGGCCGGCTGCTGCGCCGCCACGGGCGGCAGGACCCCGGCCCCGCC
>NZ_RPSE01000810.1:0-855 GCF_003949955.1 Streptomyces sp. WAC05292 | reverse complement strand
GGGCCCTCGCCCGCTACCTGCGCGAAGGGGGCGGCGACGTCGAGCTGGTGGGCGTCCAGCCGTACGGCAGCGTCACCTTCGGCGCCGGGCACGTCGCGGACCCGGAGATCATCATCGCCGGGATCGGCAGCTCCATCCCCTTCGGGAACGTGGCGCACGAGCAGTACGACACCGTCCACTGGATCTCGTTCGAGGCGGCCCGGGCCGGGAGCGTCGACCTGCTGCGCCGGCACGCGGTGTTCGCCGGGCTGTCGGCGGGCGCCGGGTACCTCGCGGCCCGGCACGAGCGGGACCGTGCGCCGCGGCGCACGGTGCTGTTCGTCGCCGCCGACACCGGGCACCGCTACGTCGACACCGTGTACGCCGGGCACCGGGAGGCGCTCCCGGTCTCGGCGCTCGCACCGCGCGAGGTCGCGGACGGCGGCGAGCTCGCCCTGCCGTGGTCGCGGATGGCCTGGAACCGCGCGCCGGCTCCGGGCGAGGCCCGCGTCCCGCACGCCGCGGGGCGGCGGGCGCAGACCCCGTAGGGCTCCGGCGGCCCCGGCCGGCGCCCTAGCCGCCGGTGGGGCCGCGCCGCTGGGTGGCGCGGAAGCGGGAGGGGGCGATGCCGTAGCGGCCGGTGAACGCGGTGCGCAGGGATTCCGCGGTGCCGAAGCCGCAGCGGGCGGCCACGGCCGCCACCGGCAGGTCGGTGGTGGCGAGGAGGTGGGCCGCCGCCTCGGTGCGGGCCTGGCGCACGTACCGGCCGGGGGCCTGGCCGAGGTGCTCGGCGAACAGGCGGGTGAGGTGCCGGGGTGTGACCCCGGCGAGGGCGGCGAGGCGGGCCGTGCCCAGGTCGTCGGCGGGGTGGGCGAG
>NZ_RPSE01000080.1:0-20478 GCF_003949955.1 Streptomyces sp. WAC05292 | reverse complement strand
GGTGCGGGGTGCTCGGCCGAGCCGCAGACGGTGCAGGGCTCGCCCGCGACGAGCGCGGCGGCGAGTTCGGCGGCGATGCCGCGCAGCCGGGCCTCCTTGAGCTCCAGCCAGCCTTCGCGGGCGGCGGCGGACTCCTCGCGCGCCGTGAGGAGTCCTGCCTCGGTGCGCCGGGCGTCCTCGTCCAGGGCGTCGCGGCGCCGGGCCGCGTTCAGGTGCAGCCGGGCCGGTTCCAGCCGGCCGGCGAGCTGCTCGGCGAGGGTGGCGGCCTGCTGGGCGGCGTCGACGCGGGCGGCCAGGGCGGTACGGGTCTCCTCCCAGCGGTCGAGCCACTCGGCGGATTCGCGCAGCTGCTCCTCGGCCGAGCGGGCCTCACGCTCCAGTACGGCCCGTTCACGGGCGGTCTCGGCGCAGCGCTGTTCGGCGCGGCGGGCGGCGCCGAGCGCGCCGAGGTCCCCGCGGAGCCGCTGCTCGACGGCGGCGAGCTGCTCGGCGCCCGCACCGGCGAGTGATGCGGGGAGTTCGGCGCGGGCGGCGGCCTCGGCTCCGGCGGCGGCCCGGCAGGCCGCGGAGGCGGCCTCGCGCAGGTCGAGCGCGGGGGCGACCAGGGCGGCGCGGTCGGCCCGGTCGAGGAGGCCGCGGACGCGCTGCCGTTCGGGGGCGGCCTGTTCCAGCAGGGCGGCGCGGCGGGCCGTCTCGGCGTGCCGGGCCTGGAGCCGGTCGAGTTCGCGGGCCTGCTCGGCGGCCCGGCGGGCGGCGGCGTGCCGGCCCTCCGCCGCGGCCAGTGCGTACTCGGCGACGGCGAGGCGCTCGCGGGCGGAGCAGCGGGCGACGGCCGCCCAGGTGCGGACGGCCTCGGCGAGGCCGGGGTCGCCGGGCTGCAGCGCGGGAAGGGGCCGGGCGCGCAGGTCGGCGCAGTCCCCGGCGGCCTGGGCGATCCGCTGGGCGGTGCCGAGGACCTTCTCGTCGCCGGCGCGGACGCGGGCCTCGGCGGCGCGGCGGCGCTCGGCGAGCAGGGTTTCGACGGCGGCGAAGCGGCGGGTGTCGAAGAGCCGGCCGAGGAGGCGGCCGCGCGCGTTCTCGTCGGCGCGCAGGAACTTGGCGAACTCGCCCTGCGGGAGGAGGACGACCTGGCAGAACTGCTCGCGGCTCATGCCGAGGAGCTGCTCGACCTCCTCGCCGATCTCCTGGTGGGACCTGCTCAGTCCGGTCCACTCCCGGCCGTCGTACTCGCGCAGCAGGCTCTGCGCCTTGTCCCGGGTGGTGCCGGTGCCGCGCTTCTTCGGCCGGTCCTGCTCGGGACGCCGGGTGATCTCCAGGCGGCGGCCGCCGGCGGTGAACTCCAGGGTGACCTCGGTGGGGGTGCCGGGGTCGGCGTGGTCGCTGCGCAGGGTGGTGCCGGGAGCCTGGCGGGCACCGGGCACGGCCCCGTACAGGGCGTAGCAGACGGCGTCGAGGACGGAGGTCTTGCCGGCTCCGGTGGGTCCGTGCAGCAGGAAGATGCCCGCGCCGGACAGGGCGTCGAAGTCGACCTCCTGGGATGCGGCGAACGGCCCGAAGGCGGTGATCCGGAGCTTGTGCAGCCTCACCGGCGGGCCTCCTGCCCGTCGGCGGCGGCCGCGGCCCGCACGTCCTCGAAGGCGTCGTGCAGGACGGCGCGCTCCGCGTCGTCGGGGGCGCCGCCGCGGACGTGGGCGACGAAGTCCTCGGCGATCTCCTGGTCGGTGCGTCCGCGCAGGCGCTGGGCGTAGGTGGCACCGCCGTCGTCCTCGCGGCCCTCGGGGTCGAAGGCGAGGCTGAGGGTGTGCGGGAAGCGGGCGGTCAGGCGGGCCATGGGGTCGTCGGGGCGGACCGGGTCGGTGAGGACGGCCTCGATCCAGGAGTGCTCGTGCCCGGTGTGGGCGGGATCGCCGAGGAGGTCGTCGAGCCGTCCGCGGAGCCGGGCGAGGGGCCGGGGCACGGGGGTGTCGATGCGCTCGGCTGTGATCTCGCCCGCGGGGCCGAGGTCGACGAGCCAGGTGCTCTTGCGGTGGGCGGCCTCGGAGAAGGAGTAGGCGAGGGGGGAACCGGAGTAGCGGACCCGTTCGCTGATGGTCTGGCAGCCGTGCAGGTGACCGAGGGCCGCGTAGTCGACCCCGTCGAAGACGGATGCCGGGACGGCCTCGACGCCGCCGACGGCGATGTCGCGTTCGCTGTCGCTGGCCTGCCCGCCGGCGACGAAGGCGTGGGCGAGGACGACGGATCGGGTGCCGGGGGGCCGCCCGGCGAGGTCGGCGCGGACACGGTCCATGGCCGCGCCGAGGACCGCCTCGTGGCCCGCCTTCGCGGCGCCGACGGTGTCCTTGACGAGGGCCGGCTCCAGGTAGGGCAGCCCGTAGACGGCGACGTCGCCGTGCTCGTCCGCCAGGAGGACGGGGTCGGCGCAGCCCTCGGGGTCGGTCCTGAGGTGGATGCCGGCCCGGCCGATGAGTCCGGCGCCGACGCCGAGGCGGCGGGCGGAGTCGTGGTTGCCGGAGATCATCACGGTGGGCACGCCGAGGTCGGCGAGCCGGTGCAGGGCCTGGTCGAACAGCTCGACGGCGGGCAGCGGGGGCACGGCCCGGTCGTAGACGTCGCCGGCGACGAGGACGGCGTCGACGCGGTGCTCGCGGACGGTGTCGACGAGGTGGTCGATGAAGAGGCTCTGCGCGCCGAGCATGTTGACGCGGTGGAAGGACCGGCCGAGGTGCCAGTCCGAGGTGTGCAGGAGCCTCACTGCGCGGCTCCGCCGGCCGTTGCGCACCGCATGCCCGTCCGTCCCCCTGCGTCGCCCGCTGCCGATGAACCCGTCCGATGGACTCCCCTACGCTAACGCCTCGCCCGCGGCCCGCACCGCCGTTCGGGGGTGGTCGGGCAGCGCGGTGAGACGAACGTCTCAATCGGGGCGAACCGCCCCCGCGGGCGCCGTGGGGGGTATCAGGCGGCGTACGTCTCCCCGCCGAGGGTGAGCACGGCCGTGCCGGCGGTGGTGTCGGCGAGCCAGGCCCCGAAGGCGGGCAGTTCCGCCTCGGGCAGGGCGACCTCGATCTCGACGGCGGCGCCGTAGCGCAGCCCGACGACGGTCCGCCCGGTGGAGCGCAGGTCGTTCTGCGTCTTGCCGGCGCGCTGGTGGTCGACGGTGACGGTGGCCAGGCGGTAGCGGCGGCGGGTGACGGTGCCGAGTTCGTCGAGGGCCTCCCCGACGACGCCTCCGTAGGCCCGGATGAGCCCGCCGGCGCCGAGCTTGACGCCGCCGTAGTAGCGGGTGACGACGGCGACCGCGTACCGGATGTCGCGGCGCATCAGCATCTGGAGCATGGGGACGCCGGCGGTGCCGCCGGGCTCGCCGTCGTCGCTGGCCTTCTGGACGGCCGCGTCGGCGCCGATGACGTACGCGTAGCAGTTGTGCGTGGCGGCGGGGTGCTCGCGGCGGATGCGGGCGACGAAGTCCTGCGCCTCCTGCTCGGTCGCGGCGGGCGCGAGCGAGCACAGGAAGCGCGAGCGGTTGATCTCGGTCTCGTGCGCGCCCTCCCGGGCCACCGTCGCGTACTGGTCTGACTTCACCGCTCCACCCTAGTCCGTGGCCGCGGGCGGCCGGGGACCGCCGCCGTCGCGCCGGTACCGCGGGGAATCGGGCGGGCCTCCCGGCCGTTGAGCGGGTGCGGCCGGTCGGCGGCCGTGAGCGGCAGCATCGCAGCAGGAGGCGCATCCGTGTACGGCGACCCGGCAACCATCCGCAGGATCCTCACCGAGCTCGGCGACACCTGGGCCGTGGTGGGCCTGTCCAACAACACCGACCGGGCCGCCTACGGGGTGGCGCAGGTGCTCCGGCGGTTCGGGAAGCGGGTGGTGCCCGTGCATCCGAAGGCCGAGGCCGTGCACGGCGAGCCGGGGTACGCCTCGCTCGCGGAGATCCCGTTCAAGGTGGACGTGGTCGACGTGTTCGTCAACAGCTCCCTGGCGGGGGCGGTCGCCGACGAGGCCGTCGCCGCGGGCGCGGACGCGGTGTGGTTCCAGCTGGGCGTGGTGGACGAGGCCGCGTTCAGCCGGACCCGGGCGGCCGGGCTGGAGATGGTCATGGACCGCTGCCCCGCCATCGAGATCCCGGCGCTGCTGCCGTAGCCCGGCCGGGCCGTCAGGGCCCGGCGACGGGCGGGATGGAGACGGCGAGGGTCATCTCCATCGGTGCGCCGCCCTCGTTGCGGTAGGCGTGGGGGGCGTTCGCCTCGAAGGAGACGGCGCCGCCCGCGGGCACCGCGTACCGCTCGTCGGCGACGACGAGGGTGAGCTCCCCGGCGGTGACGTGGAGCATCTCGAACGTTCCGGCCGGGTGCGGGTCGGAGTCGGCGGCCTCGCCGGGCTCCAGGCGGTAGCTCCACATCTCGACCGGGCCGCGCCGGTCGTCGCCGAGGAGCATGCTGGCGCGGCTGCCCGCCTCGGTGGACCACATGCGTACGCCCTGCCCGGGGAGCACGACGTGCACGTGCGGGGTGCGGTCGCGGTCCAGGAGCGTGGTGATGCTGACCCCGAGGGCGTCGGCGAGCTTGACCGTGGTGCCGACGCTGGGGTTCGTACGGGCCTGCTCGATCTGGATGATCATGCCGCGGCTCACCCCCGCGCGGGCGGCCAGCGCCTCCAGGGTGAAGCCGCGCTCGCCGCGCCAGTAGCGGAGGTTGCGGGCGAGGGCCTGGGTGAGATGTTCGAAGTCCGACACGTTCCGTCCAATATCCTGGATGCCGCAGTCCAACGGAATGAACTATCGTGCGGCGTATTCGACGCTGCACTCCACCGTTCACTGCACTGTACTGCGAGGCTCCGCCCATGACCTCCCTCTTCGCCCTGGCCACAGCAGTGCTGTGGGGACTCGCCGATTTCGGGGGCGGGCTGCTCACCCGGCGACTGCCCGCCCTGACGGTGGTCGTCGCGTCGCAGGTCCTCGCCGTGCTCGCCCTGGGCGCGGTCGTCCTGGGCACCGGCGCCTGGCGGGAGGCCGGGCCGCAGCTGTGGTTCGCTGTCGCCGCCGGCCTGGTCGGACCCGTCGCGATGCTCAGCTTCTACAAGGCGCTCGCGCTCGGCCCGATGGGCGTGGTCTCGCCGCTCGGCTCGCTCGGCGTGGTCGTCCCGGTCGGCGTCGGGCTGGCACTGGGCGAGGAGCCGGGGGCGGGCCAGTTCGCCGGGATCGCCATCGCCGTCGTCGGCATCGTGCTGGCGGGCGGCCCCGAACTGCGCGGGGCGCCGGTGCAGCGCCGGGCGGTGGTGCTGACCCTGGTCGCCGCCTTCGGGTTCGGCGCCGTGATGGCCCTGATCTCGCACGCCTCGTCGACCGTCACCGGGCTGTTCCTGGCCCTGTTCGTGCAGCGCGTCGTCAACGTGGCCGCCGGCGGCGCCGCCCTGTGGGTGCAGGTGCGGCGCGGCTCCCCCGCCCTCCCGGACGGCGTCGGCCCGCGGACCCTGTGGCGGCTCCTGCCCGCCCTCGCCTTCGTCGGGCTCGCCGACGTCGCCGCGAACGGCACGTACTCCGTCGCCGCCCAGAACGGCCCGGTCACCGTCGCCGCCGTGCTGTCCTCGCTGTATCCGGTGGTCACGGCCCTCGCCGCGTACGCCGTGCTGCGGGAGCGGCTGCGCGCGGTCCAGGCCGCCGGAGCCGGGCTCGCCCTGGCAGGAACGGTTCTCCTGGCCGCCGGTTAGGTACGGGCTAGCCCGCGGCGGGCTCGGCGGCGGCCGCCCCGGCGGTGCGCTGCTCGGCCTCGGCCAGCTCCGCGAGCGCCCGCAGCTGGTCCGGGGTGACGCCGTCCGGGATCGGCACCGGGGCCGGGGTGCGCAGCGGCGGCTGCCAGCCCGCCTCCTCCGTCCACCTGCGGACGATGCGGGCGGGGGCGCCCGCGACCACCGCGTGGTCGGGCACCTCGCCCCGGACGACCGAGCCCGCGGCGACGACGACGTTCCGGCCCAGCTTCGCCCCGGGGAGGACCACCGCGCCGGTTCCGAGCCAGCAGCCGGGGCCGATCTCGACGGGCGCGCTGCGCGGCCACTGCCGGCCGACCGGCTCGTTCGGGTCGTCGTAGCTGTGGTTCGTGGAGGTGATGTACACCCCGGGTCCGCAGAACGTGTCGTTCCCGATGGTGATGCGGCTGTCAGCTATGACGTGCGTGTCGCGGCCGAGCACCACGCCGTCGCCGATGACGAGGACGGGCTCCGCGCCGAGGTCGAGGCCGGGCAGCATCCCGGCGGTCAGCGTGACCTGTTCGGCGACGATGCAGTGGCTCCCCAGCCGGATCCACGGCTCGCCGAAGACGGTGCCCTGGGGGAACGCGAGCCGTGTGCCGTCCCCGATCGCGCCGAAGCGGAGCCGTCCCGGGGTCTGCACGGTGACGGCGCCGGCCTGCTGCATCCAGCGCCAGGCGGCGTGCGCCGCGCGGCCGGCGAGGCGGCGGCGCAGGGCGGTCAGCGATGAGAACGTGTTCTGGTTCTTCGGCACCGGGCCACCGTAGCGTGCCCGGCGCCCCGGCCGCGCCGTGATCTTCACCCCATCGCAGGCCGGAAGGCGGCCATGGCCTACGGTGCCCCTGGCGCGACACGCGGGATCCACCGGGCCCGCCGCCCCCGGGCGGCCGTACCACCCGTACCACCGAGGACTGAGGAAGAGGACATGGCGGAACACGCGGACCACACCCCGGCCGGGGCACTCGTCGCGGGCGTCGGGGGCAGGAGCCCGCAGATCGACCCCGGCGCCTTCACGGCGCCGACCTCGGTCGTGGTCGGCGACGTCACCCTGGGGCCGGGCGCGAGCGTCTGGTACTCGGCGGTGCTGCGCGCCGACTGCGGCCCGATCGTGCTCGGCGCCGACAGCAACGTGCAGGACAACTGCACCCTGCACGTGGACCCCGGGTTCCCGGTCACCGTCGGCAAGCGCGTGTCGATCGGCCACAACGCGGTCGTGCACGGCTGCACCGTCGAGGACGACTGCCTGATCGGCATGGGCGCGACCGTCCTGAACGGCGCGGTCATCGGCGCCGGGTCGCTGGTCGCCGCGCAGGCGCTGGTGCCGCAGGGAATGGTGGTCCCGCCGGGCTCGCTCGTCGCGGGCGTCCCCGCGAAGGTGCGGCGGGAGCTGACCCGGGAGGAACGCGAGGGCATCCGGCTCAACGCGGCGATGTACCGCGAACTCGCGGAACAGCACCGCGCCTCGGTCGTCCCGCACGCGTGATGCGCGGCGGAGCCGGGCGGGCCCGGCGGCCCGCCGGCTCCGCCGGATCCGGCGTCAGCTGCGGGCGGCCGCCGGCTCGGCCTGCGCGGGCTCCTCGGGCGCCTGCGGCGCCGGAGCCTGGGCGGCCGCCTTCGCCGCGCGCCGCTTGATGACGATCATCGAGGTGAGGCCGACGAGTACCGCGAGCACGAGCCCCAGCCAGGAGAACCGCTTCAGCCAGGCCTCGGCGACGATGCCGACGTAGTAGATGACGGCCGTGGTGCCGCCCGCCCACAGGATGCCGCCGAAGACGTTGGCGATCAGGAACTTCCAGTACGGCATGTGCAGCACGCCGGCCAGCGGCCCGGCGAAGATCCGCAGCAGGGCGACGAACCTGCCGAAGAAGACGGCCCACATGCCCCACTTCTGGAAGGAGCGCTCCGCCAGGGCGACCTGCGCCGGCCCGAAGTGCTTCGGGAACCGCTTCCCGAGCCGCTCCAGCAGCGGCTTGCCCCCGCGGCGGCCGATCGCGTAGCCGATCGAGTCGCCGACGATCGCCCCGGTGGTGGCGCAGATGCCCAGCACCAGCGGGTCGATCTCCCCGTGCTGCGAGGCGAGCAGCGCCGAGCTGACGAGGATGATCTCCCCCGGCAGCGGGATGCCGAGGCTTTCCAGCCCGATGACCACTCCGACCAGGAGATAGATGGCCACCGCCGGAATCTGCTCCAGCCATTCCTGGATGTGCACCGGTGCGTCCTCCCGTTTGCGTACCGGCGCGTCCCCGGTGACGCGCCGAACGGGCAGCCTATCCGCTCCGGACGACCGCCCCGGCCCGCAGCGGCAGGTCCCGCGAGGAGCGGCCCGCGAAGACCTCCCGCCGGCCGGTGCCCAGGACCCAGCCGTGCCTCTCCGGATCCCAGCAGGACAGGGCCCGCGCGTCCACTGCGACGGCGACCCGCTCCGACTGCCCCGGCCCCAGCGTGAGGCGCCGGTAGCCGGCCAGGGCCCGCACCGGCTGGTCGAGCGCGAGCCGGGGCGAGGGGCCGACGTACACCTGGGCCACCTCGGTGCCCTTGCGGCGGCCGGTGTTGCGGACGGTGAACTCCACGCGCAGGCCGCCGCCCTCGGGCCGGACCGACAGGTCCGCGTACTCCCAGGAGGTGTACGACAGCCCGTGCCCGAAGGGGAACAGCGGCGCCACCCGCTGGGCGTCGTACCAGCGGTGGCCGGTGAGGACGCCCTCGGTGTATTCCTCGCGCCCTCCGGGCTCCGGGCCCTGGCCCCCGGCCGCCGGTGCGCGCCGCCCGTCGGCCGGGAAGGTCTGGGTGAGGCGCCCGCCCGGCTCGGCGTCGCCGAAGAGGACGGCCGCGGCGGCCTCCGCGGCCTCCTGGCCGGGGTGGTACATCTGGAGGACGGCGCCGGTGCGGGCGAGCCACGGCATGGCCGTGGCCGAGGGCGTGGTCAGCACGACCGCGGTGCGCGGGTTCGCCGCGGCGACGGCCTCGATCAGGGCGTCCTGTCCGCCGGGCAGGCCCAGCGAGGCCCGGTCGGCGCCCTCGGTGCTCTCCTCGTGGGCGAACAGGACGACGCTGCGGGCGGACTTGGCGACCCGTACGGCCTCGGCGACGTCGGCGGCCCTCGTCGCGCCGGTGGTGCGGCGCAGCCGGAACCGCTGCCCGCGGGGGCCGCCCCGGGCGGTGACGGCCAGCCGGTGCTCGCCGGCCCGCAGGGAGACGGTGCGGCGGCGGAGGGCCTGCCCGCCGGGTGCGGCGGCCGGCAGCCCGCCCGCATCCTGCTCGGCGGCGCCCTGCCGGAGGGGGAAGAGCTCCTCGCCGTCGAGGCGGACGGTCGGCCGCTCGCCCGAGTAGTGGACGACGAGGGTCCATTCGTCGTCCTCGGCGAGCGCGAACCGGCCCTCGTGGCTCCAGGTGCGCCCCGCGGCGACCCACCGGTCGTCGAGGGCGGCGGGCGGGGTCAGCAGGTCCGCGGGGAGCGGCCGGCCCTGCACGTCCTCCCCGGCGGCGTGGACCACCAAGGCCCCCTTCCCGGCGCGCCGGGCGAGGGCCGTGAGCGGGGAGGCGGCCGCGGGGGAGCCGCCCGCCGCGCCGGCGGACGGCATCCGGACGGTGGGCCCGATGACGGCCACGGAGCGGGCCGCGGCTCCGGACAGCGGCAGGGTGCCGCGCTCGTTGCGGAGCAGGACGGCGCCGGCGGTGGCGACCCGGCGGGCGAGCCGCGCCCCCGCCGTCGCGTCGCGGGCGGGCCGGGCGGCGGGCCGGCCGTCGAGGTGGCCGAACCGGTCCATGGCGGTCAGGATGCGGCGCACCGCCTGGTCGACGGAGGCCTCGGCGACGGTGCCGGCGCGGACGGCCTCCATGAGCGGGGCTCCGAAGCGGGTTCCGCCCGGCATCTCCATGTCCAGGCCGGCGCCGATGGCCGCGACGGTGCCGTGGGAGGTGTCCCGGTGGGAGAGCACCCAGCCGCCGAAGCCCCAGCGGCCGCGCAGCACGTCCTCCAGGAGGGCCCTGTTCTCGCATGCGCGGGTGCCGTTCACCTTGTGCGGGGCGGCCACGACGGCGCCGGCCCCGGCGGCGACGGCCGCCTCGAAGCCGCGCAGCGCGCTCTCGTGCAGGGTCCGCTCCCCGGCGACGGCGTCGGCGGTGTGCCGGCCCTGCTGCCGGGTGGCGAGGGCGAAGTGCCGGACAGCGGCGACGGCGCCCTCGTCCTGGATGCCGCGGACCACTTCGGCGACCAGGTCGGCGGTCAGCCGCGGGTCCTCGGAGAAGGCCTGGGCGTTCCGGCCTCCGAAGGGGGTGCGGATGAGGTCGGCCGCAGGGGCGAGCAGCACGTCCTGGCCGAGGGCGCGGGCCTCGCGGCCGAGGAGGCGGCCGTACTCGCGGGCGAGCGCCGGGTCGAAGGCGGAGGCCAGCACGACGGGCGCGGGCAGGGCGGTGGCCGGCCCGGCGCCCCGCACCCCTGTGGGGCATTCGGCGAACCGCAGCGGCGGGATGCCCAGGCGGGGTACACCCGGCAGGTGGCCGGCGGCGGCGCGCCCGGCCGGGTCGGGGGCGCCGTGCAGGAGGGTGGTCTTCTCGTCCAGGGTGAGCCGCTCCAGCAGGGCCTCGACGCGGGCCGCGCTGCCGGGCCGGCCGGTTGCCGCCGCGGCGCTCCCGCCCGCCGCCGGGGCGGGTGCGGTACGGGTCCCCGTACGGGAGGTGGCGCCGGGCGGCAGCGGGGCTCCGCAGCCGCCCGCGCCGAGCGCCGCGCAGGCCGCGCCGAGGGCGCCGAGCAGCCGCATCGCCGAACGCCGGGAGAGGGCCCCGCTCATGCCACGGCCTCGCTCATGGTGCTCCCTGCGGCTCCGTTCGGCGGGAGCGGCCCGCGCCGGACCGCTCCCGGGAGCCACTGTGGCGCCGTGCGGGCGGCGGGCCGGAGGGGGCGCGCAGGAGCGGGGCGGAGTTTCAGCCCTGCGGCGGCTGCACGAGGGGGTCGGGGGTGCGAGGCGGCTCGCCCTGCGACTGCACGCGCGCCTCGGTGCGGTGCCCTCGGGCGATGTAGTCGCGTACGACGGCCTCGACGGCGTCCTGCGGTGAGGCGACCCCGGCAAGGACCATGACCTCCACCACGAGTTCCGCGTCGAGGCTGATGTCGATCTTGGCTCTGCCTGCCATGGGGGCTCCCCTGTCGTCGGTGTCCGCGGCGCCGCGGCCGGGGCCCGGGCGGGCTCCGGCGTCCGGGCCGGTGCAGGACCCGCCGGAACGCGAGTGGGGCCGCGCCCGGCAGGCGCGGCCCCACTCATTCCCCCCGGGAGGTGTGGTCATGCGTTGGGGCGCAGGGTCCACACGACGGTCATCTCCCCGGTCACGGCCTCGTCCTCGCGCTGGATGGCGACGGCGACGGGGAACTCGGGGCGGCCACCGGCGTCGAGCTCGGCGACGACGTCCGCGGCGGGGCGGCCCAGCGTGGCGGTGGCGGTGACGACACCCTTGGCGAGCTTCTTGTAGGCGATCTCGGCCTTCACCGCGAGGGGCACGGCGCGCGAGAGCTGGTCGCCGAACGCGGCGAGCACGATGGCGCCGCTGGCGGACTCGGCCAGGGTGAACATGGCGCCGGCGTGCGGGCCGCCCACGTGGTTGTGGTAGTCGGGCTGGTCCGGCAGCCGGACGACCGCGCGCTCCGGGGTGGTCTCCAGGAACTGGAGGTTCAGGGTCTTGGCCATGGGCACGGTCGCGGCGAGCAGTTCGCCCACGTTCATCTGGTCTGCGCTCATGGGCGGCGATGTTACCCGCGAGTAGACCCGCTTGACCAGACCTCTTGCCGGGGGCGGCCGTTCCCGGTGACGGTGCCTCCCACTATGGTTGTCGGCCATGTGGCCAGGACAGCAGCAGCCGCCCGGGGGACAGCCCAGCCCTCAGGACGCGCAACAGAACCCGTACCAGCAGCCGCCGGGACAGCAGCCGAACCCGTATCAGCAGCAGCCGGGATACGGATACCCGCAGGCGGGGTACCAGGCGCCGGGCCAGCCGGGGCAGCCGGCACAGCCGTGGACTCAGCCCCAGCAGGCCGTTCCCGCGCCGCCCGGCGGCGGGGGCGGCGGCCTCTCCACCAAGACCGTCGCGATCGTCGCCGTCTCCGCGGTGGTCGTCGCGGCGGCCGCGACGGGGGCGTTCGTCCTCACCCGGGACGACGGGAAGGGCAACGAGGCCGACGGCAAGCCCGCCGCCTCCTCCGCGGCCCCCGCCCCGGCGTCGAGCGAGCCGGCCCCGACGGGCGCGAACCCGCGCGGCGGCGGCGACGTCCAGCCGGTGATCCCGGGCTGGAAGGTCGTGGTCAACCCCAAGTACGGCACCGCCTTCGACGTGCCGCCGGAGTGGAACGTCGCGAGCCCCGGCGTCATCGCCAGCTTCACCGACGACGTGAAGAACGACGGCAAGCCGATCATCAGCTTCTCCGCACCGGCCTTCCTCAAGGAGGACTGGTGCAAGATCGACTCCGACAAGGACGGCCGCGAGGAGAAGACCGAGCTGGCCGGCACCGGCACCAAGGGCGGGCAGGGTGCCAAGGACACCGCGGAGGCCGTCCGCAACGAGGCCGGGAACTGGGCGTTCGCCGCGTTCGCGCAGAAGGCGCCGAAGGGGACCGTGAAGGTCTCCGACCCCAAGGAGTACACGACCTCCTCGGGCCTCAAGGGCCACATGGCGACCGCGACCGCGATCGGCGTGCCCAAGGAGAACAAGTGCTCCCGCGACGGCAAGTCCGTCGCGTTCAGCTTCAAGACCGCGAACGGCGACTTCTCCAGCTGGATCCTCTTCAGCTCCGTCGGAGTCGAGGGCGAGGTCCCGCAGGAGACGATGGACAAGGTCCTCAGCTCGGTGCGCCTGCACGGCACCGGAACGGCGGGCTGACCCCCACGATCCGGGCAGGCCGCGCCGATCCGGCCGGAGCCCGCCGCGGGCGCCCTGAGGGGCCCCCGCGCGCGGAGCCCGCCCCGGGCGGGATATCCGTTTGGCATCCCGGCCCGGGACGGGGATAGTCCCAGGGTGAGTTCTCCCGCCGCCACCCCTCCCGCCCCGTCCGCGCCGGCCCCGACGCGCCGCAGGCCCGCCTGGGCCGGCCGCAACTACACGCTGCTGACGGGTGCGGCCGTCATCACCAACCTCGGCAGCCACGGGGCGCTCATCGCCTCGGCCTTCGCCGTCCTGGAGGCGGGGGGCTCCGGGGGCGACGTCGGCCTGGTGGCGGCGGCCCGCACCCTGCCGCTGGTGCTCTTCCTCCTGGTCGGCGGCGCCGTCGCCGACCGGTTTCCGCGCCACCGGGTGATGGTCGCGGCCAACGCCCTCAACTGCGCCTCGCAGGCCGCCTTCGCCGTCCTCGTGCTCACGGGGACGCCGCAGCTGTGGCAGATGATGCTGCTGACCGCGCTCTGCGGCACCGGCACCGCCTTCTTCAACCCGGCCGCCGAGGGAATGCTGCTTTCCAGCGTCTCCGGCGAGCACGCGAACCGCGCGTTCGCCCTGTTCCGGATGGCGATGAACGGCGCCGGCATCGGCGGGGCAGCGCTGGGCGGGGCGATGATCGCCGCGATGGGGCCCGGCTGGGTCCTCGCCGTCGACGCGGCCGCGTTCGCGCTCGCCGGCGCGCTGCGCGCCGCCCTCGACGTCGGCCGCGTCGCCGAACGGGCCCCGGGCGGCGGCCTGCTGGCCGACCTGCGAGAGGGCTGGGTGGAGTTCAGGACCCGGCCCTGGCTGTGGAGCATCGTGCTCCAGTTCTCGGTCGTCGTCGCGGTCGTCGGTGCGGCGGAGGCCGTGTACGGGCCGCTCGTGGCCCGCGACCGGCTGGGCGGCCCCGCCCCCTGGGGCCTGGCGCTCGCCCTGTTCGGAGCGGGTACCCTCGCCGGCGCCGTCCTGATGATGCTGTGGAAGCCGCGCCGGCTGCTGCTGGTGGGCACCCTGTGCGTGTTCCCGCTGGCCCTGCCGTCGGCCGGGCTCGCCGTCCCGCTGCCCGTGTGGGGCCTGTGCGCGGTGATGTTCGTCAGCGGCGCGGCCATCGAGGTGTTCGGCGTGAACTGGATGACGACGATGCACCAGGAGATCCCGGAGGACAAGTTCTCCCGGGTCTCCGCCTACGACTGGTTCGGCTCGGTGTCGATGCTGCCCCTCGCCACGGCCCTGGCGGGACCCGCCGAGGCCGCCTTCGGCCGCACGAACGCACTCTGGGGCTGCGCCGTCCTGGTCGTGGCGGTCACCGCCGCGGTCCTCGCGGTGCCCGACGTCCGCCGCATGACGCGCCGGCCCTCGCCCCCGAAGGCCGGCTCGCTGCCGGGCGCCGCGGCGGAGGCGGCTGCGCGGCCGGAGCCGGTGCGCTAGACGGCCCGGTGCGCCGGACGGCCCGGTGCTCTGGACGCCCCGGTGCCCGGGGCCCGCGCTCAGCCGATGCCGAACGCGCCGTCGGGCGGTTCCGGCGAGGCGACGGCGTCCGCGTCGGCGACCGGGAGGGCGCCGCGGGCGAACCGCTCCAGCGCGGGCCCGTCCTCCACGCGTGCCGGGAAGGCGTCGGCGGCGCACCGCCGGGCCAGCGCGGCGAGGGGGAGCTCCCGGTCCGAGGCGAGCAGGACGGCGTTGCCGAAGCGGCGGCCGCGCAGGACGCCCGGCTCGGCGATGAGCGCCACCCGGTCGAACGCGGCGCGGAAGTTGGCCAGCTGGCCGCGGAGGAAGCCGAACGGCGCCCCGTCCGCCAGGTTCGCCGCGTACACCCCGCCGGGGCGCAGGACCCGGGCCGCCCCGCGCGCGTACTCCAGGGACGTCAGCTGCGCCGGAACGCGCGAGCCGCCGAACACGTCGGCGACGAGGACGTCCGCACTGTCCGCGGGCGCCGCCTCCAGCCACGCCCGCGCGTCGTCGACGTACACCGTCACACCGGATCCGGCGGGCAGCGGCAGGTGCTCCGCCACCAGTGCCGCCAGTCCGGCGTCGAACTCCACGACGGACTGGCGCGATCCGGGGCGGGTGGCCGCCGCGTAGCGCGGCAGCGTCAGGGCGCCGCCGCCGAGGTGCACCAGGTCCAGCGGGCTGCCCGGCTCGGCCGCGCAGTCCAGGACGTGTGCGATGCGGCGGGCGTACTCGAACTCCAGGTGCTCCGGGTCGTCGAGGTCGACGTACGACTGGGGGGCGCCGTCGACGGTCAGCAGCCACGCCCGGTCCCGGTCGACGTCCGGCATCAGCTTGGCGGTGCCCTGCCCCACGGCCCGGACCACCGGGATCTGCTCGTCGCTCACCGCACCATTGTCCGGCAGCCAGGCGGCCGGTACGCGCGGCGGGTGCCGTGCGGCCGCGCAGGCGGTCAGGCGTTCCACACCGCGGCGGCCTCGGCCGCGTGTTCGGCGGCCTGCGCGTACCCGGCCCGCGCCGCTGGGGCCCGGCGTGCGGGATCGAGGACGTTCCTGCCGATGGCGCGCCGGGCCGCGGCCGACGGGGAGACCAGCAGGACGCGGGCGCCGTCCCGCCGCAGCCCCTCGGCCTGCGAGGCCGGCGACGGGGCCAGCCGGGAGCCGAGGGTGATCGGGGCGAGGATGACGACCCGCTCGTACCCGGCCGCCAGGTC
Source organism: Streptomyces sp. WAC05292 (assembly GCF_003949955.1). NCBI lineage: Bacteria > Bacillati > Actinomycetota > Actinomycetes > Kitasatosporales > Streptomycetaceae > Streptomyces > Streptomyces sp. WAC05292. The sequence continues at coordinate 5,177 of NZ_RPSE01000080.1, read as the reverse complement.
GGCGTTGACCGCGGACCGGATACCTCCGTCGACGAAGCGCCGCTCCCCCACCGTCACGGGCGGCCAGACGCCGGGCACGGCGCAGCTCGCCGCGACGGCGTCGACCAGCCCGGCCCCGCCGTCCCGGTCGAAGAAGGCCGGCTCGCCGGTCAGGGCGTCGACGGCGGTCACGACGAGCCGGTGCTCCGCCGGCCACTCGTGCGAGACGAGACGCTCCTCGAACACCCGGCGGCGCGCCTCCTCCCCGCCGGTGTCCGCGGCCAGCGCCATGGCCCCGATGCGGCGCCGGTAGGCCGCCCCGTCGCGGGAGCGGAGCATCGCGGCGCCGTAGCGGGCGAGGAGGCCGGCGCCGACCCGGGCCGCGCGCTCGCCGGCCGGGTCGGCGAGCTGGCGCTCGTACAGCTCCCGCGGGGTGAGCCGGCCGGAGGCGAGCTGCGCGCCGACGAGGGAGCCCGCCGAGGTGCCGACGACGAGGTCGGCGCCGGCGAGGTCCACGCCCGCCTCGGCGAGCCCGTACAGGAGGCCGCACTCCCAGCCGACGCCGGTGAGCCCGCCTCCGCCCAGCACCAGTGCCGTGCCCCGGCTCTCGCCGCCCGCGCCGCCCGTGCCGTACACGCCGTCCGTGCCGCCCATCGTCCGCCCCTTCGCCTTCGCCCGTGCCGTCGGTCAGGCAGTCTGGCGCACGCCGCCCGCGGCCGGCCCGGCGGGGGCGGCGTCCCCCGGGCCGGTCAGTCGAGCACGGTCGTGACCGTGCCCGCGCCGACGGTCCGGCCGCCCTCGCGGACGGCGAAGCCGAGGCCCGCCTCCAGCGGCACGTCCCGCCCGAGCTCGACGGTCATCGCGACCGTCTCCCCGGGGCGGGCGGCCGCGGCGGCACCCAGGTCCACGGCGCCGGCGACGTCGGCGGTGCGGATGTGGAACTGCGGCCGGTACCCCGTCGCCAGCGGGGTCCGCCGGCCGCCCTCCCGCGCGGACAGCACGTACACCTGCGCGGTGAAGCGCCGCCGCGGCTGCGCGCTCCCGGGTGCGGCCGCCACGTGGCCGCGGCGCACCCCGTCGCGCGGCACGCCGCGCAGCAGCAGGGCCACGTTGTCCCCGGCCTCGGCGGACTCCATCGTCCTGCCGAAGGTCTCCAGGCCGGTGACGGCGGTCTCGACGGGTCCGCCGGCGCCGCCGAGGAGGGCGACCCGGTCGCCGGTGCGGATCCGTCCGCGCTCGACGGCTCCGGTGACGACCGTGCCGCGGCCGGTGATGGTGAGCACGTTCTCGACGGGCAGCAGGAAGGGCGCGTCCGTGTACCGCACGGGCACGGGGACGTAGGTGTCGACCGCGTCGAGCAGCGCCTCGACGGCCCCGGTCCACTTCGGGTCGCCCTCCAGCGCCCGCAGCCCGGAGACCCGTACGACGGGTGCCGTGCCGCCGCCGTAGCCGTGGGCGGTGAGCAGCTCGCGCACCTGCAGCTCGACGAGGTCGGCGAGGTCCGGGTCGGCGGCGTCGGCCTTGTTCAGGGCGACGACGATGTGGTCGACGCCGACCTGCCGGGCGAGGAGGACGTGCTCGGCGGTCTGCGGCATGACGCCCTCGGGGGCGGAGACGACGAGGATCGCTCCGTCGAGCTGGGCGGCGCCGGCGACCATGTTCTTGACGTAGTCGGCGTGGCCTGGCATGTCGACGTGCGCGTAGTGCCGGGTGTCGGTCTCGTACTCGACGTGTGCGAGGTTGATGGTGATGCCGCGCCGGGCCTCCTCGGGGGCGCGGTCGATGCGGTCGAAGGGCACGAAGGAGGCTCCGCCGCGGCCGGCGAGGACCTTGGTGACGGCCGCGGTGAGGGTGGTCTTGCCGTGGTCGACGTGGCCCATGGTGCCGATGTTGAGGTGCGGCTTGGTGCGTACGAAGGCCGTCTTGGCCATGGTGTCTCTTCCCGTGTCGCTCGCTCTGCGCGCCGCCGGCCGTGGCCGGGACGGGACCCCTGGGCGGGCCGACCCTCCCCCTGCGGGGTCCGCCGGACTGTCCGGGAAGGGTCAGCTTCGTGCGCCGTCGACGGCGGCGGCCTGCGCGCCGAGGGGCGGGAGGACAGCCTTCGGCGCGTCCGCGACTGCGGACGGCTCTGCGGTGAAGGCGGACCGGGACATGCCGCGATCCTGCCGGACGGCTGACGCCCCCGTCGAACGAATTTCCCCGTCTGCGCCGACCGTTGGGCGGGAGGCACCCGTGCGGGCGGACCGCCCGCCGGCCACCTCCCGGCCACCGGGTGTTCCTCCGCATGAGACCGGGATTACGGCGGGGCGCCGCCTACCTCGGTTAGTCTCCCCGGATGTCCCTCCTCCTCGCGCCGTGGGCCCGGCTGTCCCTCCTCGTGGTGCTGCTCGCCGCGGCCGGGGTCGGCGTCCTGGTCTACGAGCCGCAGCGCCTGCTGTCGCAGGGCTGGCCGCCGGGCCTCCCCGCGGGCGCCGCGGCCGTGCTGTTCGCGGTCGCGTACGGCCTCGGCACGGCGGCGCTCGTGCCGCGGCCGCTGCTGAACCTCGCAGCCGGCGCGCTCTTCGGCATCCCGCTCGGGCTGCCCGCGGCCGTGGCCGGCTCGGTGATCGGCGCCGGGATCTCCTTCGGCATGGGCCGGGTACTGGGGCGGGACGCGCTGCGCCCGCTGCTGCGCGGCCGCTGGCTGCGGGCGGCCGACGACCAGTTGGCCCGCCACGGGTTCCGGTCGGTGCTCGCGGTGCGGATCTTCCCTGGCCTGCCGTTCGCGGCCGCCAACTACGGTGCGGCGATGTCGCGCTGCGGCTGGCTGCCGTTCCTGTCCGCGACCGCGCTCGGCGTGGTCCCGAACACGGCCGCGTACGTGGTCGCGGGGGCCAGCGCGGACAGTCCCGACTCCCCCGCGTTCCTGTTCTCGTTCGCGTTCATCGCCGTCTCCGTGGCGGCCGCGGCGGTCGTCGGGTGGCGGGGGAGGCGGCGCCTGACGGCCCCCCTGGCGCGGGCGGCCGGGGAGCCCGCCCCGGCGCCGGCTCCCGTGGTCGGAGCAGGCGTTCACGGGGCCTAGCATCTGATCCGAACTGTCCGACGAGCACGACGAGAACAAGGACGAGCGACGCCCACATGACCTGGTTCGAATCCCTAATCCTCGGTCTCGTCCAAGGGTTGACGGAGTTCCTGCCGATCTCCTCCAGCGCCCACCTCCGGCTGACCGCCGCGTTCGCCGGCTGGGAGGACCCGGGGGCGGCGTTCACGGCGATCACGCAGATCGGCACCGAGGCCGCGGTGCTGATCTACTTCCGCAAGGACATCGCGAAGATCGTCTCCGCGTGGTTCCGGTCGCTGTACACGAAGTCGCTGCGCTCGGACCAGGACGCCGTGATGGGCTGGCTCGTCATCGTCGGCTCGATTCCGATCGGCGTGCTGGGGCTGACCCTGAAGGACCAGATCGAGGGCCCGTTCCGCGACCTGCGGCTGACGGCGACGACCCTGATCGTCATGGGTGTCGTGCTGGGCGTCGCCGACCGGCTCGCGGCCCGCGACGAGGAGGGCGGCCGGCACCGGGCGGTCCGCGAGCGCAAGACGCTGCGGGAACTGGGCGTCCGGGACGGCCTGATCTTCGGTGTGTGCCAGGCGATGGCCCTGGTGCCGGGCGTCTCCCGCTCCGGTGCGACGATCTCCGGCGGCCTGCTGATGGGCTACACGCGCGAGGCGGCGGCCCGCTACTCCTTCCTGCTCGCGATCCCGGCCGTGCTGGCCTCGGGCGGCATGGAGCTGAAGGCCCTCGGCGAGGGGCACGTCGCCTGGGGGCAGACGATCTTCGCCACGGTCGTGGCCTTCGTCGTGGGCTACGCGGTGATCGCGTGGTTCATGAAGTTCATCACCACCAAGAGCTTCATGCCGTTCGTGATCTACCGGATCCTGCTCGGGATCGCCCTGTTCGTCCTGATCGGCCTGGGCGTCCTCAGCCCGCACGCCGCCGAGTCGGCGGGCTGACCCACCTCGACGATCACCTGTTCGAGTGAACTGAGGAGGCCTCCGGGAACGTTCCCCGGGGCCTCCTCGTCGTTGTGTGTGGAGGCCGGAGAACGGCCGGGCGAGCAGCAGGGGGTGTCCCATGGGCCGAGTGGTGTTGGAGCGTTTTCCCGCGGGGAGTCCGCGCGGAAGCCGGCCTGCCGAGGAGTACGCCGCGCAGCGGATACGCGAGGGCGTGCCGGCGGAGGTGGTGATGGACCTGGCCAGTGATGCGTTCCTGGTGGTGGTCCGGCAGCGCGAGGTGCATTCCGGCCACTGACCGTGTCGGCGTCGGCCCGGTGCGCGCACGCCTCTTGGCCGGGCGGCGCCGGGCCCCCACACTGACCCGATGACGCAGCGCGGGGATCTCGCCGCCGTGATGGACCGGATGGCGATCGACGAGGTGGTCACGGGCTACGCGGTGGCCGTGGACGACGGCGACTGGGAGGCCTACCGGGCGCTGTTCGCTCCCGGCGGGCGGGCCGACTACACCTCGGCGGGCGGGATCGAGGGCCCGGCCGGCGAGGTGGCCGACTGGCTCGCGGAGGCCTTGCGGCGGTTCCCGGTGCGCCAGCACCTCGTGGTCAACCGGCTGGTCCGGCTGGAGGGTGACGGGAGCGGCTGGCCGGCCGTGCGGGCGCAGGTGCGGGCCGACTTCGTCAACCCGATGCGGCTGGAAGCGGCGGGGGCTGCGGCCGTCGGGGACGCCGCCCCCAATTTCGTGGCCGCCGGGCGCTATTCCTTCGCGCTGGCCCGCTCCGACCGGGACGGCTGGCGGATCACCCGCGTCGCCGTGCACGAGAAGTGGCGCCGGCTGTCCGCCTGAGGGGCTGCCGGCCGGGCCCTGCCCCACACTGGAAGCGGAGGCGCGTCATGATCCCGAGGCGTACCCGGTTCGCCCGTGCGGCCGCCGCCGTAGCCGCGGGGGCGCTGCCGTGCCTGGCGTTCCCGGCGCCGGCGCTGTGGTGGTGGGCGTACGCGGCGCCCACTGCCACACCGCCCCGGTCAGCACCGCGCACCCCGCCAGCCCCGCCACGGCCGGCGCCCGCGCCGACGGTACGGCGACCAGCAGCACCAGCGCGCAGTTCACGGCCACCACCAGCAGGCTCACCAGCCACACACCGCCCACCGAGGCCAGCCGCAGCGCCGGGCCGACCTGCCACTGGCTCGCCCCCAGCAGCCCCCACGGC
>NZ_RPSE01000809.1:0-604 GCF_003949955.1 Streptomyces sp. WAC05292 | reverse complement strand
TGGGCAACCTCGGCTCAGCGACTTGCCGCCGTCTGGGGTCCGAGAAGTCGACAGAAGCGCCCAGGTAGCCATCGACCCCTCCCTGTTCGGCGACTGGCCCCTGTCCGGGCGGCGCAACGCCTCGGATCGCTGCATACGCCGGGCTGGCAGGCAGCTGACCCCCGTCCTGGGCGCGCAGCGCCCCAGCTCGCTACACGTCCGTGCATGTCGGGCGGCTGGCCGCCGTCTGGGGCAGCAAAGCGCCCCAAGTCGCCGCTCTCCTGGGTCATTCGGCGCCCGACGGACCGTCCTGGACCGTGAAGCGCCACAGCTTGCATGCGTGTCCCCACCTTCGCCGGCCAGCGGGCCGTCCGGGGCCGCGAAGCGGTCCGATTCGCTGCGCACTGCCGCCTTTTTCGGCGGCATGGGCCGTCGTGGGGCGCGCAGCGCCCCAGCCCACTCCCCGCTCCTCACACGTCCGACGCCAGGAGGACGGCATCCGCCCCACCAGCCCCCGTCATCTGACATTCCGGCGGTCAGTCGCCGAGCTGACGGCGCCCCTGTAGCGATCTCACGCGCCACGCCCGCCCCGGACGGCCGTCGGCCGCCGAAGGGAGCCGGGCCG
>NZ_RPSE01000808.1:0-859 GCF_003949955.1 Streptomyces sp. WAC05292 | reverse complement strand
GGCCGCCCCGGCCCGGCCGGCCCGCCGCCCCGCGGCCGCACCGCGCCGCTTCGCCGGGCAGCCCGAGGAGATCGCGCACGGCCCGCGGACCCGCCCCGAAGTGGCCCTCACCTTCCACGGCAACGGCGACCCCGCGACCGCCCGCGCCGTCCTCGCCGAGGCCGAGCGCGCCGGCGCCCGGGTCACCGTCCTCGCCGTCGGCACCTGGCTCGACGCCCACCCCGCGATGGCCGCGCGCATCCTGGACGGAGGCCACGAGCTCGGCAACCACACCCAGCGCCACCTCGCCCTCAACGACCTGCCGGAGGCCGAGGCCCACGCCGAGATCACCGGCTGCGCCCAGCGCCTGCGGCGGCTCACCGGCTCCATCGGCACCTGGTTCCGCCCCTCGCAGACGCAGCACGCCACCCCCCTCGTCCGGACGCTGGCCCGCAGGGCGGGCTACCCGCACGTCCTGTCGTACGACGTCGACTCCCTCGACTTCACCTCGCCCGGCGCGGCGGCCGTCATCCGCACCGTCACCGGGACGATCCAAAGGGGATCGGTGGTGAGCCTGCACTTCGGCTACGCGGACACGGTCGACGCGATGCCGCCCCTCCTCGAAGAACTCGCGCGCCGCAAGCTGCGCGCGGTGACCACCACGGAGCTGCTGACCCCATGACGACCCCCCGCCCCTCCCACAAGGCCGCCGCGCTCGTGGCCGGTCTGGCCCTCGCCGCCCTGGCCGGCGGCGGATCGGCCGACCGGGGCCCCGCCGAGGCCCGCGTCTCCAAGGCCCGCGCCCGCCAGCCGGCCAGGGCGGCGAGGGCCAGACCGGCCACGAGCGCGGCGGCCTTGTGGGAGGGGCGGGGGGTCGTCA
>NZ_RPSE01000807.1:0-859 GCF_003949955.1 Streptomyces sp. WAC05292 | reverse complement strand
GTCCAGGGCTCCGCCACCACCAACCCCAAGCACTGACCAGCACGCAGCCGGCCCGGGGCACGGCGGGCGTGCCCCGGGCCGGCTGCGTGCTGGTCAGTGCTTGGTGTTGGTGGTGGCGGAGCCCTGGACGTGGGCGTCCATCACCAGGTCCCGCGCGGCCGGGCGGTCGAGGAGTGCGGAGAAGGTGAGGTCGCGGATCATCTCGGCCATGTCCCACGGGCCGAAGGAGCGGCCGGGGAGCTGGGAGAACTCCGAGACGTACCGGGTGCCGTGCCGGGTCACGGTGACCGTGTGGCCGTTGTCCTCGGTCGAGAGGGGGTCCGGGGCCGGGTACTGGGCCAGCGGGTTGGCCAGCGTGGCCATGGTGGCGTCGGTGAAGATGTCGAGCGCGTTCTCGACGCCGGGGAAGGTCTCGGCGGTCTCGCGCGCTTTGGCCATCGCTTCGGCGACTTCCCCCGGGGTGTGGAGCTGCGGCCGGGGCGCTCCGGCCGCACGGCTACCCGTGTCCTCGGGCAGGGGAGTGAAGTGGTGGACGCGCGCCAAGTCGGCGGCCGGTCCCTCCGGGATACGGTTCCCCGTACTGATCAGGCGGGCGGTCGCGTCGGTGGCCCGGTACCAGTCGATTCCCCACGGGCGGTCGATGGCGACCACCAGGGCGCCGTCGTCGTCGCGGGCGAACGCGGGCTGCACGTGGAGCGTCTCCACGCTCAGGGTGAGCTGCGCGGCCAGGTGAGCCTTCGCAGCGCCGAGGGTGGCGCCGCGCCCCTCCAAGGGGCCGAGGGTGACGCGCCAGTCGTCGCCGCGACGGGCGGGACGGCGGACCGTGATGCCGGGGAGCGGGATGTTCATGGTCTCGGGG
>NZ_RPSE01000806.1:0-867 GCF_003949955.1 Streptomyces sp. WAC05292 | reverse complement strand
GAGGGGATCCGCCTCCCCCGCCCGGGGGAGGAAGCCTCGGCCCCGCGGAGGAGCCGCCGCCCGGGCGGTCACATCCGCCGCGTCACCACCGACAGCCGGTCCCGGGCGGCGAACAGCGCCGCCTTGATCAGCTCCTCGCGCTCCTCCGTCAGCCGCGCCACCGGCACCGAGCAGCTCACCGCGTCCCGGGCGGGCGTCCGGTACGGCACCGCCACGCCGAAGCAGCGCAGCCCCAGCGTGTTCTCCTCCCGGTCCTCCGCGTAGCCCTTCTCGCGCACCACCGCCAGCTCCTCGATGAGCCGCTCGCGGTCGGTCACGGTGTGCTCGGTGACCGCCTCCAGCCTCCGCGGCAGCAGCGCCCGCACCTCTTCGTCGGAGTGGCCGGCGAGCAGAGCCTTGCCGAGCGCCGTCGAGTGGACGGGCAGCCTCCGCCCGACGCGCGTGAACGGCCGCAGGTAGTGCCGGGACTGGCGGGTCGCCAGGTAGACGACGCTCGTCCCGTCCATCCGGGCGAGGTGGATGGTCTCGGTCGTGTCCTCCGAGAGCCGGTCGAGGGTGGGCCGGGCGGCGGCGACCACCTCGTCGCCGTCGATGTACGAACTGCCGACGAGCAGGGCCCGTACGCCGATGCCGTACCGGGTTCCCGTCGCGTCCGTCTCCACCCAGCCGAGGTTCACCAGCGTGCGCAGCAGCATGTAGAGGCTGGACTTGGGCAGTCCGAGGTCGTGCTGGATGTCGGCCAGGCTGTGCAGGCCGGGCCGGGCCGCGAAGTGCTCCAGGAGGACGACCGTGCGGACGGCGGACTTGACCGCGGCGGGCGCCCCGGCCGGCCCGCCGTCCTGCCCCGGCCCCGCTCCGTCCCCGCCG
>NZ_RPSE01000805.1:0-874 GCF_003949955.1 Streptomyces sp. WAC05292 | reverse complement strand
GTTGGCCAGTGACCAACGATCGCCGCACCGCGCGGCTCAATGATGTCGCGAATAGTGCCCAGCGCATCACAGAAATACTCAGCGTAGTCTTCCTGATCGCCACAGCCAAACAGGGCAACCAGCTTGCCGTTGAAGTCGACTTCTTCCAGCGTCGGGAAGAAATCGTCCCAGTCACACTGTGCTTCACCGTAGTACCAGGTCGGAATGCCCAGCAGCAGGATGTCATAGCCCTCGAGATCTTCTTTGCTGCTCTTGGCGATGTCATGCACATCAGCAACGTCTTTACCGAGCTGTTTTTGAATGTTTTTTGCGATATTTTCAGTATTGCCGGTATCACTGCCAAAGAAAATGCCGATGATTGCCATGAGTAAAATAACCTCTTGAAACTTAATGGTATGGTGGCGCAAATTGTCCACGGATAAGGGCAATAATAGCAGAACAGGCAACCCTGCGGAAACAGCTATCACGCAGGACTGCACTCTGTGCTACATGAAAAAGGTAATATTGGGGATTTTCTGACTCACGCCTTGCCGCGTAACGTCTCAAGCTGGGCGATCAGCATCTCTTCGATCAGTTCGCTGCGGCTGATGTTGCGCGCGTCAGCTAACTCGTTAAGCGCATCCACGGCATCGGCATTCAGCTTGAGTTCGACACGCTTAAGCCCACGATTTTTATCGCGTTTAAGCTGGTTGCGTTTATTGATACGCAGCTGTTCATCGCGCGAAAGCGGATTCGTTTTCGGTCGTCCCGGTCGACGCTCATTCGCGAACAGATCTAGTGTCGTACGGTCCGTTTGTTCTTTGGCCATGATTCTGAGACTTCGGGGGAAACACGCCGCCCTGCTAATGCCCGGGCGATAAGCGCGCCATCATAC
>NZ_RPSE01000804.1:0-876 GCF_003949955.1 Streptomyces sp. WAC05292 | reverse complement strand
TGCGCGGGCTGTGCGGTGGGGGCCCATGCGACCAGTGTCGGTACTCAGGGCGGATCTGAGTAGGGGCCCCCATGTTCCCGGCCGGTGGCGGGCGCCACACTGCGGGGCATGGACACACCCCTCCCGCCGGCCCAGGAGCTGGCCCTCATCGACCGCGAGCTGGCGCAACTGGATGCGCGCCGCGGCCATCTGCTGGCCCGCCGGGAGTGGCTGCTGCGGTCTGCGGCGCCGACCGGGTGGACGGCGCCGGCCGGGTGGGGTGGCGCGGCGGCCGCCGCGCCGGGGGCGGGCCGCCGCCCCGAGGCGTCCGCTCCGAGCGCGCAGAACGTGCTGCTGACGCTCGGTGCGGTGCTGCTGGCGGTGGCGGCGCTGGCGTTCACGCTGGTGAGCTGGGGCTCGCTGGGCATCGGTGGGCGGGCCGCCGTGCTGGCTGCGGTGACGGCGGGGGCGCTGGCCGCGCCGGCGCTGCTGGTGCGGCGCGGGCTGCGGTCGACGGCCGAGTCGGTGGCGGCGGTGGGGCTGCTGCTGACGGTGCTGGACGCGTACGCGCTGTACGCGGTCGCGCTCGCGGGCGCGGACGGGACGGCGTACGCGGCGGGGGCCGCGGCGGTGCTGGCCGCGCTGTGGGCGGCGTACGGGGCGGTGCTGCCCCGGCTGGCGGTGCCCGCTCCGGCCGCGGTGCTCGCGGTGCAGCTGCCGCTGCCGCTGGCGGTGCTCGCGGCGGAGGGGGGCCCGGTGGCGTTCGGGTGGGCGCTGCTGGCGACGGCCGCCCTGGACGGCGCGCTCGCGGCGGTCCCGGCGTGCGCGGGGTGGCTGCGGGCGCGGGCCGCGTGGACGGCCGCGGCGGTGTGGGTGCCGGCGGGGCTGCTGGGGGCG
>NZ_RPSE01000803.1:0-877 GCF_003949955.1 Streptomyces sp. WAC05292 | reverse complement strand
GACGGCCCCGCTGAACGCGTGGGTGGCGCAGCCGATGGCCATCCCCAAGGGCGGCGAGCACTCGGTGGGCGCCGGGCACCGCTTCGACCCGCACCGGGGTCAGATGTTCCGCGGGCAGCAGGCGTTCGGGATCTGGTACACCTCCGCCCCGGTGGTGACGCCGGTGGGGTGGCGGCTCTTCCTCGACGAGGAGTCGGCGCCGGCGTCCTCGCAGGACTCGGTGCAGGGGTGCGGCACCGGCGAGGAGGAGTCGTACGCGGGCTGCGCGGTCAGCGGCGTGCTGAACGCGGTGCGCGAGGCGCGGCTGCCGGTGCGGCCGGTCGTCCTGGACGTCCGGGACATCGCGACGCGGTCGACGCTGCACCGCTTCGCCGAGGCGCGGGTGCCGGTGGTCGCCCGGATCGGCGCGGAGGCGCGGCTGCTGGTGACCGACCCGCGGGTGCCGGGGTTCGGCGCGGGCACGATGGCCGCGCGGGACGTCCTGCAGAACGTGCGCGGGCTGCGGATGCCGGTGGAGTGGCCCGACCCGGAGGTGCCGGGCGCGCGGCGGACGTCGCTGGTGGCGGCGGTCCGGGTGATGGTCCCGGATCCGGCGCAGGGCCGGCGGCGCGAGGTGCTGCTCTTCGGCGAGTGGGAGGCGGCGCGCCGGCTGCCGACGCAGCTGTGGGTGACGGACATGGTGCGCACCGACCCGGCCGCGCTGGTGCGGATGACGAAGACCGCGCTGCGGGTCTCGGCCGCGTCCGCGGCGAGCGTGCAGCGGGTGGGCCTGCGCGACTTCTCCGGCCGGTCGCTGCCCGGCTGGCACCGGCACGTGACGCTGGCGTCCGTGGCGCACGCGGCGCTCTGCCTGGCCGCGCCCGCGGCCAGGCAGAGC
>NZ_RPSE01000802.1:0-879 GCF_003949955.1 Streptomyces sp. WAC05292 | reverse complement strand
AGACGTCGGACGGGGTGGTCGTGGTGTATGCGTCGGGTAGGGCCGGCTGCGAGCTGGGGCGTCACCGGGAGGTGCGGTTGGGGGGCCCAAGCGCGCCCGGGGTGTGCGTGGCGGTGGCGGCTGGGGGGCCCGGACGCGGGGCTCGGGGGGGTGCCGCCGACGGCGGGAGCGCACGGCGCCGGAGCGCCGCGTCAGGGTCTCGGAGCCCCCAGGGCCTGGGACACCCCGTGCTCCCTTGGGCCCAGGAAGCGCGGCTCCGGCTGCAGCGCCGCGTCGAGGGCCGCCTTGCCCGCCGCGAACACCTCGCGCGCGCCGCCGTAGTACCAGGTGAGGTCGTGCTCGTCGGGCACACCGACCCCGTACGACTCGACCCCCGCCGCCTGGCACAGGGCGACGGCCCTGCGTATGTGGAAGCCCTGGCTGATCAGCACGGCCCGCTCCACCCCGAATATCCTCCGGGCCCGGACGCACGAGTCCCACGTGTCGAACCCGGCGTAGTCGCTGACGATGCGCTCCTGCGGCACCCCGTGCGCCGTCAGGTACGTGCGCATCGCGCTCGGCTCGTCGTACTCGGTGCGGCTGTTGTCCCCGGTGACGAGGACGACCCTGACCTTCCCGGTCCGGTACAGCTCTGCCGCCGCGTCGAGCCGGCGGGCGAGGTACGGGGTCGGCCGGCCGTTCCACAGCCCCGCCCCGAACACGACCGCGACGTCGGCGGACGGGCTGTCCGCCGTGCCGTGCAGCCGGTCCGCGGCCACCGCGTGCGTCCACGCCGAGGGCAGGAGCGCCAGCACGCAGCCCGCCATCACCGCCTGCACGGCCCGCCGCCGCCCCCGCACGCCGCGGGGCAGCCCCGCCCGCAGCCGCGCGGTGGCACCC
>NZ_RPSE01000801.1:0-883 GCF_003949955.1 Streptomyces sp. WAC05292 | reverse complement strand
CCCCCGAGGCGGGGGCGAGCCGGGGCGCGGGGCACGGCCGGCAGTCCCCCGGACCTCAGGGCGACGCGCGAGCCGCGGAGCCCCGCACAAGGAGAAGAACCCCTGGGCAAGCGACAGCCCGAAGGCCCGCCCCCCGCACCGGTGGTACAGCGCATCAGACTGCGCTACACCAAGCGCGGCCGCCTCCGGTTCACCAGCCACCGCGACTTCCAGCGCGCGTTCGAGCGCGCCCTGCGCCGCGCCGAGGTGCCGATGGCGTACTCGGCCGGCTTCACCCCCCACCCCCGCGTCTCCTACGCGAACGCCGCGCCGACCGGTACCGGCAGCGAGGCCGAGTACCTGGAGATCGCGCTCACGGAGCCCCGCGATCCGGAGAAGCTCCGCGAACTGCTCGACGAGTCGATGCCGGTCGGCCTCGACATCACCGACGCCGTCGAGGCCCGCACCTCCGGCCTCGCGGACCGCCTGACCGCCTCCGTCTGGGAGCTGCGGCTCGACGGGGTCGACCCCGTCGAGGCGGCGCGCGCGGCCGAGGCCTTCCTCGCCGCCGAGCGGGTGGAGGTGCAGCGCCGCACCAAGAACGGCATCCGCACCTTCGACACCCGCGGGGCCGTCGCCGCGCTGGAGGTTCTTCCTTCGCCGGCTGATAGGACGCCGGACAGTGCCTGTGCGATACTGCGGCTGGTTGTTCGGCATCTGACACCTGCCGTTCGACCCGACGACGTCCTGTCCGGTCTCCGAGCTGTGGCCGACCTGGCGCCGCCGGTCCCCGCAGCGGTGACCAGGCTGGCGCAGGGGCTCTTCGACGAGGAGTCCGGCACGGTGACCGACCCGCTCGCGCCCGACCGCGAGGCCGACACGGCCGCTCCACCCACGGCCGCCG
>NZ_RPSE01000800.1:0-888 GCF_003949955.1 Streptomyces sp. WAC05292 | reverse complement strand
CCCGTACGGGACCCGTGGCGGGACCCCATGCGCCTGGCGCGGGGGGCTGCGGGGGGTGGTGCTCGGTGATCACTAGCGGACTGCCTCCAGGACCTCGGTCGCGCCGAGGGACTCGGCGATCTCCGAGAGGGCGTCCCCGTCGAGGGTCATGAGCTGCTTGTGGGTCACCCCGAGGTCGTCCAGCAGGCGGGGGTCGCCGAGCGGGCCGGCCGGAACCGGCTCCGCGCCGGAGCCGGGGCCGTCGTCCCCGTCGTCCGACCCGCCGTACGCGGTGATCGACTCCTCCTCGCCGTCCTCGGTGCCGTCCAGGTCCAGTTCGTCGAGTTCGTCGTCCTCCTCGTCGCTGCCCAGCAGCTCGTCGGTCAGCATCGAGCCGTAGGAGCTGCGGGAGGCCGCGGCGGCGTTCGAGACGAAGTACCGCGGGTCCTCCTCGCCGTCCACGCGGACGACGCCGAACCAGGCGTCCTCCTGCTCGATGAGGGCGACCACCGTGTCGTCGTCGACAGCGGCGGAACGGGCGAGATCGATCAGATCGCTGAGGGACTCGACGTCGTCGAGTTCCATGTCGCTCGCTTCCCACCCGTCTTCGGTGCGCGCGAGCAGTGCGGCGAAGTACACCGTGACTCTCCCACTGGTCATAGGCGTGCCGGTTGGAGGTCCCCCCGGCCGGAGGTGGGGAGGGTTGGAACGGCCGTGCTGCTCGCCGTTTCGTGCCCCGCCCAATCGGCATCGTGGCAGAAACAGCGGCTTTGCGAGAGGTCTTCCGCGCTTGCGTCGTGCCGTGCCGCCCGCGGCGGCGGGCGCAAGGCGGGCCGTCGGCCGCGGCCGCGCGGGGCGGCACGACGCCGGGCGGGGGCGCTCAGCGGGTGCTGAGGGGCGCCCGGGGGG
>NZ_RPSE01000007.1:0-53223 GCF_003949955.1 Streptomyces sp. WAC05292 | reverse complement strand
CCCCCGAACCCCGTACCTCCGAACCCCTGAGGACCGCCGCGGCGGGCGAACGCCGGAGGACTCGAACCCCCGCGGCGGGCGAACCCCCGCACCCGAACCTGCCCGGACGCCGCACCCCGTACCTCGTGCGCGGAGTCGGCGAACCCGGGCCGCGAACCCCGACGGGAAAGCAGGGAGGGCGCACCCTCTTGGGGTACGCCCTCGACTCGAAGGAAGTGGTGGCTACCTGCTGGCCGCCCTCTCTGCGGCCCGCGTCTCCCGTTCCTTCTCGGCGCGCGCGACGTCGGCTTCCTGCTCCTCGCGTACGAGCTCCAGGTAGCGCTCTGGGAACTCGTCGGCGAGGCGGCGACGTGCCCGAGCTCGCGGGTTGGCCTCTGGCGGCAGGTGCCCACGCCGGGCGATGATCCCGGCCGTCACGTTGTGGAGCAGCTGAGCCTCGTGCTCCGCGTCCAGCCGGAACCGACGGAGGCGTTCCCGGTGGTGGTTTTTGCTCTCCCCGGCGGGCGCCGCAAGGTACTTGTCGGGGTTCTGAATGAGCTCGGCGACCAGCCGACGAGCCTTGCGGGCCAGCTCGGGAGACCGAACGGCGTATGCCGTGACGCGATCGTCCTCCGAGGACGCGATGAAGGCTGCCAGCTCCGCGGCGAACTCGCGGTTGGTGAGCTTGAGGAAGGCTGCGATCCTGCTCGCGACCGAGTCCGGGTCCGGCTCCGTCCAGCGGCTTTGGCGCGAGCCCGGTTCGTCCGGGCCGTTCTGCTGCGTTGCCGCCATGAAGGCTGGCCCTCCTGGAGTCGCTCGTGGCCGGTCGTTGCCGGCAGGACGTACGGGCTGAGGTGGCCACCCTGCGACCGATCCCCCCGTGGGCCGGATCATCCCGGGTAGCAGCCAGTACCCGGCCTGTCTTGGCTCACGCGCCCCCGCGCCAACGCTCCCTTCTCAACCCGGCGCGAGGCCGGGGAGGAAAAGAACCGCGGAGGGTGACTTCCTACTACGGTGAGATCGGCAGCACGGTGGCCACCTCAGTGCGGATGATACCCGCGCTGCGCCGCCTAGCGGCTACGCACCGGCCCTATCCGGCCGTTGGGGCGACTTTCGGACTCGTGGCGGACTCGATGGCCGGGGCGATCGTGCTTGGCTTCCAGACGAGGTCGTAGGCGCTCTGGGAGGCGGCCAGGACCGCGGCGAGCGTGCCGAGGGTCGGCAGACCCTGCTGAAACTGCTCCGGGCCGCCGATGGAGGCGACGGTCACGACGCCGGCGAACAGGGCCGTGACGACCGCGACGATCTTCTTCGTACGCACGGACCACTGTGGGCGCTGTACGACGGCAGTTAGCAGCGGGAGGAGAGCGCCGACGGCCGAGCCGGCGGCGATGGAGTCGAGCGTGGACATGGTGGTGATCCCGTCTGTCGGTGATGAGACGGCGGGACTGTGCACCCCGAGCGCTGCTTGCGTCCCGGGGCGCCGGTCACCGGTCGGTGGCCTCGATGTCCGCGGCGATCTCCTCCGGGGGCTCGGGGGCGGGCCGACCGAGCGCCTTCGCGACCAGGCCCCGAAGGTCGCGGATGTAGTCGAGGGCGGCGGCCTTCCACCGGCGGTCCTTGCGCTGCTCCTCCTGGAGCTGGCGCACCTCCCGGGTCAGCTCCAGCTGTCCGGCCTCCAGCATGGCCACGCGCTCCACGGTCTGCGCGTGCATCGTGCGCTCCTGGTCCAAGAGGACGCGCTGCTGGTCGAGCATGCCGCGCTGCTGATCGAGGAGCGAGCTGAATCCGGCGGTGACGGTCTTCATCGCCTCGACGTATGTCTGCCCCTCTGCGGCCTCGGCGCTGGCCTTGGCCGTGACGGCAGCCACGCGCTCGTCGGCGTCGCCTTTGCGCTTGACCTGCCGGTAGCTGAAGACGGCACCGATGGTGACGGCGAGGGCGCCGAAGGCGGGAGCGATGATCGGCGCCGCGGAAGTGAGCCAGTCCATGGCGCCTCCTCGTGATGGTTTGCTGGGCTGCGCGGGGCCGGGCCGAGTGGCTCCGGCCCCCGCGCGTCGTACGGTGCAGGCCGCGGCGGCTACCGTCTCGGGCTCGGCGGCCCGGACTACGGAGCCGGACTCGGGCTGACGCCGGCAGTGACGTTCCAGGCCCGGCGGACGGCGCTGAGGATCAGGTCGTCGGTGACTGCGGCCTGGGCGCTCTCCGCCGTGCCGGTGGACCCGGTTGCGGCTGCGGCTGCGACCTCGCTGTCGGTGGCGATCACCGGTGCGAGGCCCGGGGTGGTCCAGTCACCGGGATTGAGGACCTGCCGGGCGAGTGCCACACGCAAGGGGTTCCCAGGGGTGGCGGGGTCTTCTTCGAGGACGACGCGGGCCTCTCGGATGAAGGCGGCACGGACTCGGGCGGCGAACTTGGTGTCGCGCATCAGCTCGTGCTCGTTCAGCAGGGTGGATACGGGCATCGTGGCCTCCTGGGCTACTTGGTGTAGGTGACGCGAAGCTGGGGTGGGTAGTCCTCGCCGACGCCGCGGGCGCTGCCGTAGTAGGTCGAGCTGCTGTTGTTGGGGTCAAGGGCGATGCCGCGCCACGAGGTGGAGTCGAAGACGCTGGTGATGTCCACCCATTTCCCCTGGTTGCGGGCCCAGGAGATGGACGTGGCCTCGGAGTCGCAGGAGAAGGACCCGGGCCGTGAGCCGTGGCCGTGCGCCTTGATGACGGCCGTTCCACCCGTATTTGCGTACCAATGGTCGAAATAGAGATAAATCTCCGCTTTGTTGATCGTGGCTCCGGCCAGGTCTGAGCCGAGAGCCGCGGGGAAGCCCACCAAGGACGCCTGCATGCCGTTGGTGGAGCTGTAGTAGCCGCACATCATCTGGTTGCCGTAGTACGAGTTGTACGACCCGCGGTTGGCGTAGGAGCCCGACCAGGAGGCGGCGTAGGTCTTGGTGTACTGCTGCACGGGCGGTGTGGTGCTGCCGCCACCGGTGTTGAACTGGCCGGTTCCGCTGATCGCGGGCCCGATGTCCTCGACGTACATGAAGGCCGGGTAGTGGCCGGCGCCGAAGAGGCGCACGGTCTGGCCTGCGGGCCCGTTCTGTACCCAGAAGGAGGTGAGCAGGCGGCGCGTGCCAGCTCCGAAGGCCGAGCCCGCCTTGACCAGTTCCAGGCGGATGGGCTGCCACCCGCCGCCGACGGGGAAGATGCGGCTCTGGATCTGCGGCGAGCTGATGCTGGGGGTGCCGTTGCCGCCGTCCCGGAGAATCACCACGACTTCGCCGCCGGAGGTCGAGGCGTCGGCGTAGCAGTCGAGGACGACCCGGTACATCCGGGTGGGGTCGGCGGTGAAGGGGAGTTCGTAGAAGCCGTACTCGGTGGTCGCGCCGGTGACCGCGGTGCTCTGGAAGCCGACGGCGACGATGCCACGGGCGACGTCGGAGATGAGGTGGTTGAGCGAGTCCCCGCCGACGGTGAGGGTTCCAGCGACGGCGACGTCTCCGAAGCCAGCATTGCCCTTCTGGTCGATCGTGGCGACGGCCTGCCCGTTGCTGGAGAACGTGAGGTAGTTCGGACGGCCGGTGACGAGAGCCACGGCCTCCTCGCCGTCGCCGTTGTACAGGGTCAGGCCGAGCGGGGAGAGCTCCGCCCGCCCGCCGGCGTGGTCCGCCCCGATGACGTGGCGGGCCACCGCGTTGTCGTACGTGACCGCTCCGGCCGTGGAATCGACGGTGGAGATGGTGACCCGGGCGCGCACGGTGTTCAGGGGCGCCGCGTCGTCGGCGACCCCTTGGAGTCTCTGCCACGAGCCCTTGATGGCCTTCCCGGTCCCGGTTGTCACGGTGCTGTAGCCGAGGCTGGCGCCGGCAGAGTCCTCCCAGCGGGCGTAGATGCTGATGCGGTCGCCGTTCCAGTCGCTGGTGGCCAGGTAGTCGACGGCGAAGAACATCCGCTGACCAGGAACGGCCGGGGCCAAGGCGAGGGTGTGTGTGCGGGTGGTGGCGGTTGCAGCGGAGGCGTTTACCTGGATCGCGCGGGGCGAACCGTTCCCGGGAGTGACGGCCGCCCAGTACGTCAGGCCGGTAAGCCGCTGGTCGGTGACCGGGCCCTCAAACCCGGGGTCGGCGATGATGTTGCCGTCGGTGCCGAGCGAGAGCTTGTCCGCGGTGATGGACCCGGCCTTGAGGTGGTTGGTCTCGATCGCTCCGGCCTCGATCTTCGAGGCGGTGACGCTGTTGACGGCCAGCTTGTCGGCGGTGACCGACAGGGCGCTGAGCTTGTCCGTGGTGACGGCCAGGGCGGCGATCTTCTCCGCGGTGACGGCCAGGGCGACGAGCTTGTCCGAGGTGATGGAACCGGCCACGATCTTGGGCGCCGTCACAGCGCCGTCCGCGATCTGCACCCCGGCGATCACGGGCCTGCACACGGCGTTGTCCCACCAGACCGCCCCGGCCGTGCCGTTCGCCTCGACGCGGACGCGGCCCCGCCAGGCTCCGGCCGGGGCTGTGACGGTGGCGGACAGCCGCGTCCAGGCGTCCCGGACCGGGTTGGTGGCCGCGGCCTTGCCGAAGCCGAGGACGGTGGAGTCCGCGGCCTCCCAGCGGACGTGCATGTTGACCTCGGTGCCGGCCCACGCCGCCGGTACGAAGCTGTCCGCCGCGATGTAGAGCTGATCGCCCGGGGAGACGGGCAGCAGGCTCAGCTCCACCGCCCGCCAGGCGGCCGTGGCCGAAGTCGAGTCGATCTTCAGGCTGGACGACGAGCCGTTGCCGAAGGTCTTGTCCTGGGTCGCGAATGCGTTGAAGCGCTCGGCGACCGCCGCGGTGTACGCCCCCTCGAAGGAAGGGTCGGAGAGGATATTGGCGCCGCCGGCGATGGTCAGCTTGTCCGCGGTGATGGACCCGGCAGCGATCTCGATCGCGGTGACGGCGCCGGCCTGGATCTCGCGGGCGCCGATCGCGTCCGCGGCGATCTTGCCCGCGGTGACCGCGTCGGTGGCCAGTGCGGCGGTGGTGACGGACCCGACGACGAGGTTGGTGCTGTCGACCAGGCCGGTCTTCAGGGCCTCGATGGTGAAGGCGTCGACCTGCATCACGCTGGACGGGGTCGGGGCGGCGGCCGAGGTGTAGTTCAGCCACAGGTAGGGCGAGATGAAGCGGACGCCGTCGTGGACCAAGCCAGCCGCCCGGGGGTCGGGGTTCGGGCCGCCTGAGCCGCTTGCTCCCGGGGCGGCGCGGCCCTTGAGGTAGCCGACGACGGTCACCCAGCCGTCCGCCGTGGTGATGGGCTGGTTCGAGGCGGCGGCGTAGTAGTGGCTGCTGCCCGAGGGGTCGCCCGTGCGGTTGACGAACGTGGTCTTGTCCGCGGCCAGGCCGAGCGCGCCGACGTAGAAGGAGTCCGTGGCCGCGGGCGGGCCGGTCATGCGTACACGGGCGCTGATCCGGTAGAGCGTGCCGGGCTCGTACGGGATCACGGCGGTGCCGCGTGCCCGGACGAACCCGGTGGCCTGGCCGACGGTCCGGCCCGTGGGCGCGTCGGCTATGCCCGACAGGTGCTCCCAGGTGGCGCCGGTGCCGGTGGCCAGTACCTGCCAGGCGGCGGGATCGCCCATCGCGTCGACGTACCGCTGGGCCGCGGAGTCGGAGAGCGCGCCGCCGAGGGCGTTCATGCGGACGGCGCCGTTGGCGATCTTGTCGAGCGTCACGGCGGCTTTGGCGAGCTTGTCCTCCAGGACCGCGCCGGCCGCCAGGGCGGTGGAGCCGACCGCGCCGAGGGCGATCTTCGCCTCGGTGACCGCGTTCTGGGCCAGCTTGGTCTCGGTGACGATCCCGTCGATCAGGTCCTTCGGGACGGCCTGGCGGGGCGTTCCTTGCGTGGCGACCGACGGAGGGCCGGTGATTGCCGCGGTGTTCGCGCCCACAAGCCGGACCCACGCCGGGGCGTAGCCCTCGATCGCGATGGTGACGGTGCCGCCGAGGCGGGCGGTGATCGTGGCGACGAGGGTGGACAGCCCGGGGGTGAAGTCCGCGGCGGGCCCGACGTGGACCTGGATCAGCGAGAAGTCGGTGGGCGTGGTGTACGAGTCGTCCCAGAGCCCGTCCCACCCGACGAGCAGCCCGGCGAGTACGGGCTGCACGGTTGGGGCGGTCGGCGTCGGGGGTGGGGCCGTGTTGATCGGCACCAGGGCGACGCCACCGTCGGGCTGCACGCCGACGCTGCCCTTGCGCTGGCCATCGGCGTCGTAGATGTCGATGGACCCGCCCTCGATGGACGTGTACGACGCCTGCGTGGACCGCTCAAGGGCCTGGAGGCGCCGGTCGTAGTCCGCAAGGAGCTGAGCGACCTTCTCCGCGTCCGAGCCCGTGTCGAGGAAGTTGACCATCCGCGGAGGCTGTGCGGCCGGCGCCCCTTGCGTCCCGGGCACCGGGGCAGCGGGTGTTCCCACTGGGAACACCCGCGAGCCAGGTCAGTAGTGGAAGGAGTCGGACCGCTTCAACTTGAGGACGCACGTGCCGTCAGCGCTCACCTCGTCGCTCACGATCCGGTGCCACACGTCGACATCTCCGACCCAGGGAACGTGGACCTGGACGCGGATGTCGTCTCCCAACGCCCAGGAGCCGAACTCAGCGTTCCGATGGTCGATCACCTGGATCGCGGGAATCTGGAGGGCCTGGGTGCGCCCC
Organism: Streptomyces sp. WAC05292; assembly: GCF_003949955.1. Classification (NCBI taxonomy): domain Bacteria; kingdom Bacillati; phylum Actinomycetota; class Actinomycetes; order Kitasatosporales; family Streptomycetaceae; genus Streptomyces; species Streptomyces sp. WAC05292. The sequence continues at coordinate 46,565 of NZ_RPSE01000007.1, read as the reverse complement.
GCGAGCTCGCGGTTGCCGCGCAGAGTCAGCGCCGCAGCCGACGACAGGGTCTTATCGGTGACGGTGGTGACCCGGCGGAGCCGGTTGCCCTCGTACCGGTGGACCTGGGCGCGGGCCATCTTCCTGCCCTCTCCCTTGCCCAGGACGATGACCTCGTTGGCGAAGTCGTCGCCCATGCCCTCCGGCTTCGCGATGGCGGCGAGGTTCTCGCCGTCCGCGAAGCGGAGGTCGGTCCGCTTCCGGCCAAGCCGCGGGGTGCCCAGTCGGATGCGGTGCTCGATCGCGTTGCCGCCGCCGCTCCACGCATGGGTCTCGATCCAGTCGAACGGGGCGTTGCGCGCCAACGTGTCGAGGACCTGCCCACAGTCCGGGTTGTTCCACCAGGCCAACTCCCACGGGTCGCTCCCGTCTTGCGCGCCGAGGAGTTCGCCGTGGTTGTGGCCGTCGATCTTCAGGCCGATGTTGCCGTAGGGGCGGCTCTGGACGTGCTCCCAGATCTTGCGGACCGCGTGGTAGGTGTCGAACCGCGGACCGCCGTACGGCTTGGGCGGTGGGGGGACCTTCACCTTGCCCTTCTGGCCGTCCACCCAGCCGTCATGATTTTTATCTTTTCCCTCATATGGGTCCTTTGGGGTGATGAGAGGGCCCGAGACCATGTAGTCCTCGTACGGGATGCCGTGGGGATAGCTGCTCAGCCCCTCGCACACCACCGTGGCCTTCGGCCCGTCGTACGACGTCTTGGTGACGATGCCGCCCCAGCGGATGTCCCCGTCCACCTCCAGGTAGACCTTGGTGCCCCACTCCTGAAGGATCGGTTCGCCGTCCGCCCCGAGCATCCGGGCGTACTCGGGCTCGATCGTCGCGGTCATCGAGCCAGGTCCGCTCAGGTCCCGTACCGGGTTGGAGGTGAGCGCGAAGGGGACGTCCCAGTCGAGGATGACCTCGGTGGGCAAGGCGCGCTGGGCGATGAACCGCCAGCCGGCCGGCATCAGGTCTCGTCCTCGTACGGGTCCTCAACCCACTCCACGTCGGCGATGGCGGTGGTGGCGACGTCGGCTTGAAGCACGCCGGGCTCGGAGGATTCGAGCCAGATCAGCGCGCTTAGCTCCTGCACGGTGCCCCGGTACGAACTCGGCAGGGCGCGCGTGTCCGCCGAGATCATGTGGATGCGCTCGGAGCGGTCCGAGGCTCCGGTGTCGATCTGGACGGACTGACCTTGGATGGAACTGCCGAGCTGCCAGGCGCTCGCGCACCAGATGCCCCCGTTGAGGACCTGGGTGCCGGCCACGTTCATCACGATCCGTGCCTTCGTGGCCCACGAGGGCACCTCCACTGACCAGCGGGCAGACGGCGGCCACTTCACCCAGGAGCCGCCGTTGCCGCCCCAGTTCTCGTCTCCCGACGGGGAAGCGGTATAGAGGCGGCGGTCGCGCCGCGGGCGGCCCATCTCCCGCAAGTCCTTGATCATCGCCTGAGTGATGCTGCTGGTGTTCGCGGGGATGTCGATCCGGGCCAAGGTGATGGCGCTGTCGTTCGGACGGACCTGTCTCACGGAGGTCGTGGTCTTCGGCACGTTGGAGATGACCCGCGTGTAGATGTAGGGGCCGACCTTCGGGTTCGACGGGTTCGCCCACGGCTCCCCGGCCGCGTACGGATTCTCGATGCGCGCGATGATCAGGTCGGAGCGAGCCGACACCCCGGTCGCGGCGATCGACACCTGGTCCGAGGTCGGCATGCGGCCGGCGTACGCCTGGTAGGAGGCTCCGGGCGCCCGGTTGAGGATGGCGCAGGCCCCCGTGGTGACCCGGATCGCGGCGGCCGGCGACGACAGGGCGCGCACCTGGAGGTCACCGGCCCCGACGATGCCCTCGGCACCGCCGAAGGCGCTGTATGCGAGGAGGCGGGCCACCTCCGAGCTGTGCTCGGCGCCGCCTTCGGTGAACCACGGAACGCTGTCCCAAGGCATTGAACTGATCCCTCCGCTGCTCTTGCGCTACGACGAGCGGGAGGTTGTAGGCGCCGTGGTGCTTGTGTCCCGGGCCGACGGTCAGAGGTAGGCGTAGGCGTCCCTCCACGCGACCGTCATGAAGGCGCTGCCGGTCGAGTCGATGCCGCGGAGTACGAAGTCCTGAGTGCCGAGCGGCAGCCTCAGCTCGGGCAGGAGCGGGGAGCTGCGGTAGAGGGAGCCCGCGACCGAGGCGTTGCCGTTGCGCAGCACCGTCCTGGCCCAGGGCCGCGGGTCGATGATCACCCGCTCGTTCTCGCCGAGGGAGAGGTCCAGGCTGACCTTCCACTTCCCCATCACCTCGCACACCGGCTGGCTGATCGGGCCGTAGATCGTGATGACGGGCCACGTCGGCTTCGTTCCGCCCACGGTCACCTGCCCCGGCGCCCGGGAGGTCGAGGTACCAGTCATGGTGAGCGGAGTCGTCAGCGGGCCGACAAGCCCCCGGTGGGGCGGCGGGACCAGGTCGACGCGCACGGTCTGCTCGACGTCGTCGTACGCCGTGTCATCCAGGCACGCGAAGGTCGCGACGACCGGGGTGTGGCCCTTGCGGGTCAGGCGCGAAGCCGCTGGCGCGAACTTCCTCGGGCGGCCGTAGAACCTGCGTGCCCGGCCGCCCTGGACGGTGCGCAGAACCGCGGGGGCGGCGAAGCGGCGGCGGATCGCTTCGGCGTCCCACGCCTGCTTCATCACCGACAGCGCCGCCAGGTTCTCGCGGTGCCGGGTGGCGTTCGTCATCCCGGCCCCCACCGTGTCCACGGCCAGCTCGAAGGTGACCGTGGCCGCCGGCTTGAAGTCCTGGCCGAAGCGGATGCCGTCCTGCCGGGGCATGGGAGTGTCGCCCGTGTCGGTGTCCCCGGTGCTGATCTCGTAGGGGTCCACGAGGAAGAACCCGCTCCGGACAGTCCCGAAGGTGAAGTTGGCCCCCGGGTAGATGCCGTTCGAGCCGTACGACAGGTTCCACTCGCCCTCATCCAACGTGGGCACCTCCTCGGCGGATGCGGCGCAGCTCGAAGAGGGCGTCGCCCAGTGCTTCGCTCGGGCTCATCGGGGCGCCGGTCATGGTCAGGTTCAGGTCGCCGCCGACGAGCGCAGGGGTGTTCCCACTGGGAACAGTCGCCCGGCGGGCGGCAGAGGTCCGGGTGGAGCTGCTGTGCATGGAGACCGCGCCCTGGGCGTACTGGCGCAGCGCGCCGTTGGCGAAGTACACGACTCGGCCGCCGAACATGCGGGCGACCTCGTCGAGGATGGCCGCGCTGCGTTTCCGCTTGTTGGGAGCGAGGGGGATGTACGCCTCGCCGCCGGTTTCGGGCTCTGCCCACAGCCGCCACTCACCGGGTCGGGCGATCTGTGCGATGTGCCGCTCGGCGCCGTTCGCGAACGCCTTGATGCGCTCGGTGGCGCGGTGGATGCCGCCGTTGGCGAAGCGCACGATGCCGCCGTCGGCCTGCGGCGAGACGTAGGGCTGGCCGACGGTCGAGTACTTGATGGTGACGTTGACGGTCTTGCCGGTCAGGGAGTTGATGCTGCCCTGGATCGACTGGACTTGGCTGATGGCTGTGCCGGTCGGGGCGGTGATCTCGACCTTCTTGCTGTCCTTGAGGTCGCGGATCTTGAAGCCGAGGTTCTCCAGCTCCTGGCGCGCCAGGGCGGTGGGCGCGTCGACCTCGATGGTCTTGCCCTTCATGCCGGCGACCTGGTTCTGCACGTTCGTGAGGTCGGTCGTGGCCTGCTGCACGAGGGTCTGCACGGTGACCGTCTTGCTGCCGGGGGTGGCGGCCAGGTCGCCGACGAGGGCGCCGAGGTTCGCGCGCGCCGAGTCGGTCGGGGCGGAGATGGTGACCTGCTTGCCGCCGGGCAGCATCTGGACCTGGAAGCCGAGGTTCTGCAAGGCGGTGACGGCAGCGCCGGTGGGCGCGTCGACCGTGATGGTCTCGTTCTTGGGCAGGTTGAGGAGCTTGGTGGACAGGCTGAGGAGGTCGGCGGTCACCTTCTCCATGCCGTTGGACTGGAGCAGCACGGAGACCGAGGAGGGGATGAGGCCCATCTGGTTCGCCAGGCCGGCGGCCTGGTCCTTGGTCAGGCCCAGGTCCATGCCGTACTGGATCGCGGCATCGCGCGCCTTCTGCACCTCGGCCTCGGCCTTCTTCATCGCCTCGGGGAGGGTGATGTCGTTGGCGCGGGCCATCTCGAAGGCGGCGTTGGCTGCGCCCAGGGAGGAGTCCCGCAGCTCGGTCAGGTGGGAGTTGTAGTCCTGGCCGGCGCGGGTCACGGTGCGCAGGGAGCCGTCCTGGTTGATCAGCTCGGCGTTGGCGTCCTTCAGCTTGTCGGTGTTGTTGGCGATGGCGTCGTTCACCGAGAGGACCGCGGCGTTGACCCGGGTCTGGGCGTCGTGGAAGGACTGGGTGCCGCCGGTCAAGGCGTCGAGGGCGACCTTGAGCTTGTTCACCCGGTCGTCGGCGGTCGCGGTCGAGCTCGACATCCCTTCGACTGCCGTCTTGAGCCGGGAGAACGAGTCGGTGCCCTTGTTCCCGACGTCGTTCATCGCCGCGGCGCCCTCCTTGGCGTCCCGCATGCTCGTCTTCAGCTCGCCGTTGAGGCTCTTCAGCGCGTCGGCCGCCTGGCGGTACTTCGTTGATTCCGGGCCGTCGCCCTTCACCCAGACGTCGCGGCCCTTCTCGATGTACTGCTGCTTGGCGTCGGCGAGCTTCCGGAGCTTGCCCTCCAGGTCGTCCAGGCCCTTGCCCTGGTCGAGGTAGGCGTTCGTCAGATCCGTCAGGCCCACGCCGACGTCGCGGAGCTTGTCCACGAGCTTGGTCTTCCCGTCACCGAGCTTGGACTCCTGGAGCAGCTGCACCGCCTGGGCGCGCACGTTGGCGTCGATGGCGCCGTTGGAGTCGCGCAGGGCCTGCGTGAGGGAGCTGATCCGGTTCTGCTGCTGCTCGGCCGCCCGCGCGGCCTTCTCGTGCTGGTTCGCGAGCAGGCCGATGCCGATGGTGATGGCGGCGATGGCCGCGCCCCACGGGCCGCCCAGGGCTCCCATGAGGCCGGTCATCGCGCCGCCCATGACGCGGGCGGCGCCCTGGACGCCGCGCATCGCCCCGGACAGGCGGCCTCCGCCGGCCGCCGCGGTCGTGTAGGCGGTGCCCATCCGCTGCCACAGGGTGGTCTGCGTGGCTGCGCCGGCCGCCGTGGTCGTGGAGATGGTGCCCACGTTGCGGATAGACGTGCCGAGGCCGGTGAGCAGGTTCGCGACACCGCTGACCACCCGGAAGGCGAGGATCGCTCCGAGGAAGACGCCAATCGCGGTTCCGGCGCCGGGCACCACGTTCAGCAGGCCGTTGACGATGTTGAGCAGGCCGTTCAGTGAGCCCAGGATGACGCCGAGCCCGGACCCGGCCGACGACAAGGATGCGAAGAGGCTGGCGATGTTGGAGATCAGCCCGATGATCGCCGGACCGATCGTTCCGCCGATGGCGTCCAGGAAGCGCCCGACGGCGGGCATCAGCTCGGTCCGGATCTGGACGATGAGGTCCCGGATGCCGTTGTCCTTGGACATCCGGCCCAGCCCGCGGACGAAGTCTCCGACGAGCTTGTTCAGCTCGTGGAAGGTGGGGGCCGCGTCGCTGAAGAACTTCTTCATCGACTTCTGGCCCTCACCGGAGTTGGCCCAGCGGTTGAACCGCAGCATGGACGCTTCGAGCCCGGTAAGCAGGGCGTTGCCGGTGTCCATTCCGGCGCGCGCGACCCCGGCCAGCCCCTTGCCGAGGTTCAGGGTCGTACGGCCGAGGAGCTTGGCCTTCTCGGCGGCGTGGTCGAAGAAGCGCGCCAGCGATCCGGTTTCGCGGCCGGCCTGCGCCGAAGCACGAATCCACCGCGTGAACCGCTCGCCGCCTTCGGCTACCCGCTCAACGAACGGGCCGGAGGCGACCAAGAAGTGCCCCGTGGCCGCGGCGAGGTTGGCGACGCCGTCGCTGACGTTGCCGATGACCTTGGAGTTGGACGCGGCGACCGTCTTGAAGTCCTTGGCGAACGGCCCGCTGCGCATCGCCTGGGCGCCCCGCTTCGCCAGGTTGCCCATCTGGCCGGCGGCGTCCCCGAGCGAGTCCCGAAGGAGCGGCAGGACGGCCGAGGAAAGCGGCTCGATCTCGTCCTTGACCTGCGAGAAGAACCGTTCCTGCACCGACTGGCGCATCTTGCGCCACTCACCGCTCAGGCTGGCGACCGTCTTCACCGTCGCGCGGGCCGACGTCGACAAGCCTTGAAGGGACCGATCGAGGGCGGCCTGCTGCGCCTTGGTGAGCTTGGTGCCGTCGGCGAGCTGGCTCTGCGCCTTGAGGGTCTGTTTCAGGGCCTCCCCGAAGCCGCCGAAGGCGACCTTGGTGGCGATGGCCGCCGTGCCCGTCGCGGCGATCAGACCCGGGAGGGCGCCGAGGACACCGACGGCGGGCGCCGCCGCGCCGACCATCGCGGTCAGTCCCGCGGCGTACTGGGTGATCGCGGCGATGGCCGGTTGGGCCAGCGAGACGATCGCCCCCAGGGCCAGCGAGCGGAACATGCCGCGGCGGCCCCGGCCCCGTCCCGGCATGTTGAACTGCACCGGCACGTTGACCGGTGTCTCGTCCGCCTCGCTCTGGGCGCGCCTGAACAGCCGACGGATGCGGTCGAGCAGGCCGCCCCCGCCGCCTTCCTCGTCGTCCGGCCGTACCGGCACGCGGATGTCGCTGTCCGCAGCGCGGCGGGCGACCTCGTCCAACTCGCCGCGAAGACCGTCGTGATCGACGCGAACCTTCACCTTGGCGGTGAGGCCCTTCGACGCCTCCTTGACCGCGTTCTTCAGCCGCCGGCGCAGACCCTTGTCGTCTACCTCGATCTTGACCTTCGCGGCCAGGCCCTCGGCGGCCGTCTCCACCTTCGTCCGGAGCTCGCGGGCGAACCCGTCGAGCACCGAGACGACCGTGACTTCGAGGCGGCCGGCCTGCAAACCCTCAGACATCGGGGCGAACCATTCCTCTCCGGGCGGCAGCCGCGAGCATCTTGCGGTGCCCGTTCATGGGGGCGGGCTGCTGCGCCGGTTCGGTGTTCCCGGTGGGAACAGCCGCGGCCGTGTCGTACGGGCGGTTGATCGTCCGAGGTGCTTCACGGCGCCGGTCAGCGGCGATCAGTGAGACTTCCTCGATGAGCTGCACCAACAGCTCGGTGTGCACCGTCCAGCCGTTGATCGGCGAGGACGCGACCCGGGACTGCTCGGGCAGGCCGTCGAGGAGGACGATCAGTCGGCGGAGGCCGATGAACCCCGGCTGTCCGGGGCGGAGCCAGACGCCTCGGGCGTCGAGCTGGTGATATCGGGAGAGGTCGGATTCGACGTCGGCCCACCGCTCGCGGAGGAGCCGGCCGAACTGTAGAGCTTTCCCAGGTCCACCCCGTAGATGGCGACGAGGCGCTTGGACAGGCGGACGTAGTCCCCGATGGACGGGCGGGCTGAGGCGAAGGCGGCGAACGCGTCGTCGCCGAGCAGGGCGCGGTAGATGTCCTTCACCGCGGCGACGAACCGCATCGGCAGGGACGGCCGCCGGAAGAGCAGGTCGATGATCTCGCCGGTCGTCGTGGTGCCCTGGACGTTGACGATGTCGCCGAGGATGCCCATCAGGTCCAGCTCAGGCGAGAAGAGCGGATCGAGCGCGTCCGCCGGTACCTCGGCCGGGAAGATGAACTGCTCACCGCGCAGCTGCACGGGGATGCCGTTCGGGTACTGCACCTCGCGGCGCTCGGCGTCGAGGTCGATGGCGAAACTCATGGGGGTGGTCCTCCCGGTGGGTGACGAAGCCCCGGGAAGGTAGGAAGTCCGCCTTGCTTGCGTCTCGGGCTGCCGGGCACCGCCCGCGAGCCGGGCCCTTGCAATCAACCTTGATACCCAGGGTCCGGCTCCAGAGCTGTTCCCAGTGGGAACACCGTGGGTGCGCAAAACGCGCATGTGTCACCAGCCCCCTGGGGGCTGACGGCTAGTCTCTATCTCGCACCTATCGTCCGAGCATCGGAGACGCATTCATGAAGCCACTCAAGGGCGCGCCCCAGAACCGGAGGGGGGCAGGCGTAGGCGGCCAGGGAACCGCCCCGGCAAGTCCGAAGCCCTCCCAGGAGTTCTACAGCCGCCTGGAAGAGGACGGTGCCGCGCTCGAAATCGCGCTTTCGGACATCTCGCCGAACCCCTTCAACGACCTCCGCTCGATGGGCGACTTGGACAGCCTTGCCCGGAGTATCAAGGAAGACGGACTCCTCCAAGACATCGTGGTCATGCACACCACGGAGTTCGCCAAGGTCTGGCCGGAACAGGCCGAGAGCATCACCACCAAGTACGTCATCGCCTTTGGAGAGCGCAGGTGGCGCGCCACAGCCAAGGCGGAGCTGTCCAAGATCCGCGCCGTCCTGAACAACTCGGTGGCAGAGAAGATCCGAAGGGTCCTGCTCATCGAGAACCTCCAGCGCGTCGGATACACGCCGATGGAGGAGGCCCGGAACTACCACCGCCTGAACACCGAAGAGGGACTTTCCTACCGGGAAATCTCGGAGGCCATCAAGGTTGCCATCTCGCAGGTGAGCCGCCGGATGAAGCTGCTGAACCTCCCGGAGGAACTCCAGCTCCAGGTCGACGCCGGCGAGCTCGCCGCGTCCAACGCCACCCAGCTCCTCGACAACCTGGAGACGCCGGAGGAACGGGAGGCGGCCTGGCGCCTCATGAGCGATCCTGAGCGATCCCTCACGGTCAAGGCGGCCATCCAAGCCATCACCTCCGGTTACACACCCGACGGTCACGTTGTCCAGGTTGCACCGGATCGCGAGGCGGCCGACGTTCCCGAGCAGCGGTCCGAGACCGCGGCGGGTACGCAGCGTGCTGCTGCCGATGCAGCCGGGGAGGAGGAACCGCAGTCCACGCAGGGGCAGGACGCGGACGGCACCGGTGAAGCACCGAAGCAGCCGGCGCCGCGAAAGACGGCCAGCGCACCGGCCCCCGTCATTTCGGCCGCCGATCGCTCCGCCCGGGAGCGGAACAACGCCGCAGCAGACCGGACCGAGGCATGCCTGCACCTGATCCGCAGCGGATTCACCCCGGACGACAAGCAGCTTGCCGCCCTGTTCGCGCGCACCCTCCTCTCGCCGATCCAGCAGGGGCCGGCCAAGACTCGGGGCCACGCGTGGCTCCGCGAAGCCGGTCGTGAAGTTCTTGGGGTGAGCGATAGCGACAGCTACTTCCAGGCCGTACTCTCATCCGGCAACGACGGGCTGATCCAGCTCGCGACCTTCGTGACGGCTCTCGCGGCGAGCGAGATCCGGGCCAAGGACAACCGTCGGCAGTGGGACCGCAACGATGCCGCGCACGTCGAGCTCCTGATCCAGGCTGCTGGCTACCGGCCGCAGACCCAGTGGGAACGCGACCAGCTCGACAAGTTCTCCGTGGCGTACCCGACCGACGAAGCCGCCGACATGGCCTCTGTCTGAACCTGACTGGAGCACACTTTGTCCTCGAAAACCCTGCCCCGGCGCAACCTGCGCCCCCACGGCCGCAACTGGCCCCTCATCATCGCCGCGCTCATCATCTCGGGCGGCAGTGCGAAGACCACGACCATCAGCATCCTGGCCACCATCTTGGCTCTTCGCGGCTACAAGGTGCGGGTCTTCGACTTCGACCAGCAGCGAAACCTGAGCCACATCCTCTGCGCCAAGCATCTGGACGACGCTCAGTTCCCGACGATCTGGGACCTGATCCGGGACGAGGCCAGCCTCGAAGAGGCCAGTGTGCCCGCGCGGTTCCGCGTGGGCGACGGCTGGGACGACGACGCCTTCGCAGAGATCCCCAACCTCATGCTCGTTCGCGGCTCCCGGCACGTGAAGAACTTCGACACCGAGGCTGCGGTCGCACCCGAGCGCATGCTTGTGGGCTGGTTCGAGAAGGTTTGCCGGGAGTACGACGGCGAAGACGACGTGTGGCTGCTCGACCTGCCGGCGAGCCTGAGCAAGCTGACCGTCTCCGCGCTGCTCCCGCTGACGGAGGACGACGAGGTCCTGCCGCCCGTCCTCGTCACCAACAAGGAGGAGGAAGACCTCGGCTACACCTTCGAGGAGTTGGCCGAGATGGTGGAGAACATGACCACCCGCAGCCGACGGCCGGCGCCGACGATCAAGAACATCGTGATGTGCTCGACCCCGACCTCGCAGAAGAAGGGCATCGAGTACGCCGAGACGGTCGAGGCCATCGAGCGGCAGTACGGCGAGAACTTCAGCCTGCACAAGATCCGGTACACGGACGTCATCCCGCGACAGCACCGGTTGCAGGCGACGGTCCCCGCCTTCGCCCCGTCCTCGGCGCCGATGGAGGACTACAAGAAGCTGGCGACCGCGCTGGGCTTCAACGACCTCGAACCCGCGTAGGGTCGCTAGGCGACAGCGAAGGCCCGTACTGTCCGTGGAAGTCCTCAGCTCCCGCGCCCGGTACGGGCCTTCTGTCGTACCTGCTCAGACTACGCGGCGTTCGCGAAGGCCGGGTCGTTGGTGATCAGGTACCAGGCGTCCGCGTCGTCACCACCCTGGACGGCCAGGCGCAGCGGCAACACGGCCTCCTTCGACTTCTGGAGGTCGGTCTGCACGCCCTCCATCTGCATCGCGCGCGGGATGACGTACCGGTACACCTTCTCGCCGTCGATGACCTCGATGCAGCCGGCGACCTCCGACCGGCCACCGATCCGCGGCGGCGCGAACTTGTAGTGCTTGGCCCCGGCCGCGCCTCCGGTCGGGGTGATCTCGGTGATCGTGCCGCCGCCGAAGACGGCCTTGAAGTTCTTCGAGTTCCACTGCTGGAGATCGACCTCGATGGTGGCGCTGTCCGAGGTCTGGAAGGTGCGGGAGGGGAAGTCGGTCTGGGCGCTCTTGACCTGTTCGAACTGCGGCTCCTCGTTGAACTTCAAGGAGTCCTCGGTCGTCAGGCCAACCGAGTACCAGCCCGACGGCATCGCCACGGTGGCATCAGCAGGTGCTGTGGTGCCCACCGGCGCGAGCCAGATGCGGGTACGTGCGGGAACGACGATCTGTGTGGCGTTGGTGATCTCGCCAGCCATGGCGGTGTGCTCCTCGTGGCCAGGGGATAAGGCCGGGCCACGATGGGGAGGGCGTCCGTCTACCGTCCCGGGCTCACATCGGGCGTGGGCACGGGAGGAGCGCGGGCCGGCTGCGGGCGTCGGCGAGGAGGCGGCCGACGCGGGCTCGCTGAGCGTGTTGTTCGATCTCGGCCCAGGTGCTCAGGCACGGCTTCGGGAGGAAGTAGTCGGCGGGCACGTACGCCCGCAGCAGCCGAACCGGTCGGGTGACGCTGGTCGCTGCCGGCCACTCCCACTGCCCGGCCTCCGGGGTGCTGTTCGGTCCGTTGTCGAGTTGGACGTCGGTGACGGTGCCGACTGTCGTCCAGGCGTCGCCGTCATCCGGGTGGGTGCCGACAGGAGCGAGGGACACGGTGGCGTGGCCGGTGAAGTTCACGTGGTCTCCGGGTTGGGGTGGAGGGAGACGAGCAGGCCCATGACCCATCGGGGCTGGCCGGTCTCCAGAGGGGATTCGATCAGGGCGCCCGAGGGGCGCACCCCGCTGACGACGGGGTGCCCGCCGGCAGTCGGCGCGGAGGGGAGTTCGGCGGCGGCCACGGCGCAGATCTTGAGGATGCGGCCGAGGGCAGCCGGGCCCGGCCAGCCACCAGGGTCGCCGTACACCTCCAAGGTCACCTCGGGCTCGGTGAGCCACGTCAGATCGCCCAGGCTGCCGCCGGGGCCGAGGGCGACGCGGAGGTGTGGCCACGGAGCCTCTCGGGCGCCGGAGACGCGGCCGGGCCCGCCAAGCACCTCAGTCACCTTGGGGTGCTTGGCGAGCCACGCGAGGACAACGGCCACCGGGTCAGCGTCCGCGATGGCGTAGGCGTCGCTCATCGTCAGCCGCGCCCGCGGGCGAGGTAGCCGTTGCCGCGGAGCTGGCGGGCGTAGTCGGGGGACAGGAGAGCGGTCTCGCCCGGCAGGCAGTCGCGACCGCCGATCCGAAGGTGGTGGGCGAAGGTCACCTTCTCCGGCGCCTGGCCGTCGCGGAGAGGCGGGCCGAGAACGGGCTCGGCCGCCGTGGTGGCCTCGATCTCCGCCTCGGTGGTCGGGGTGCTGGTCTTCCTGGTGTTCGTCATGGGGCCGAACAGTGCAGGAGCAGACGGCTTGTGTCGCGTGGTGTCCCCAGTGGTGTTCCCAGTGGGAACAGTCAGTGCCGGGCGGCCACGGCCGCGGCGGCGCGGGCCATGTAGTAGGCGCCCTTCGCCTCCAGGTTGCCGGGGTAGACGGTGCCGATCTCGGCGGGGATCACCCACTCGCCGACAGCGACGACCTTCACGGTGACGGTGCTTCCGGTGACGACCGGCGGCCGGGTGTTGATGTGCCGCGAGATGCCGTCCGGGATCGTGCGGGCGTGGCACCGGCAGTTCTTCAGGTTGGCGACGGCCCGCGATGACTCGTCTCGGGGCGCCTTCATGTAGGTAAGCGGGCCGACGCCGCGGTGGTCGCGGTCCCACTGCATTGAGTTGATCTTGAAGCGGAGGTTGGCGGGTACCTCTTGCCCGTGCGCGGCGATGTGTGTGGGGCGGACCTTGTCGTCAGCGACCGTCACCCACTTCTTGGTGGGGGGCGCGAAGACCTTCGCCTGCCGCTCCACCTCGCGCGCGATCTCGTAGATCTTCGGCGCGATGAGTGCGGCCAGCTTCTCCTCCAAACCCGGTTCGACGTGGAACTTGGCCATCAGGGGACCTCCGGCGGGTTGAGGGTGGCGACCACGGCGATGTAGTCGGCGGCGCCGTAGCCGGGGACCTGCTTGAGCAGTGCGGACACGACGGTCCAGATGCGGGTGCCATCGCCGAGGACGTCGCCCGCTTCGAGCGGCCAGGCGGCCGGGTCGACGCGCAGCGTCCACGATCCGTCCGCCTGCTCGTTCGCGGCGCCCGGCCACGCTCCGCGGGCTGCCGGCCGGGCGTCCGGCGGGGGAGGAACGGGCACCCCGTGGGCATCCCGGCCCCACGGGTGCGCGAGGACGTACGCGGTGACGACCCGGTCGGGCAGCAGAACGGCCATGGTCACCTCACCACCGGCTGTACCGGCGACCGCGGCCGTACGGCCAGGCCACGGCCGGCGCGCCGACGATCGGGCGGTACAGCCGCTTCTTGTACCCGGCCAGCGAATCCAGGGCGGGCAGTGCACCGGCCTGCCCGGCCACGGGGGCCGTGTCGTAGCTGATCGACTGGCCTTCCGCTGAGACGGACGTGACCCTCCGCTCGCTGTTCGCGCCGGGCTTGTTCCGGATCGTCTCGGCGGCGTGCGCCAGGACGTACCGCACGATGGGCTCCTCCTGCGCTGCGTGAAGACCGATCAGAAGCCGTACGTCGTACCGGCCGTCGGCCGCCGGGGCGTAGGAGAGCACGGTGGTGATGTCGTCGTAGGAGGCGGCGGGCCACGCTCGGGCATCCGAGAGGGCGTAGCCGAAGAGCGGAAGGACGGACCGCAGACGCTCCGGCCGGGGGATGATCGGGCGCCCGAGGTAGCCGGAGACGTCGGCCTGCGCCTTCGCGATGTCGGTGCGGAACGCCTCGCGCTGCGCTGCGGTCAGGGGCAGAGGCACGCCCAGCTCGTCGGCCACCTGCTCCGGGGAGACGAGCAGGCCGCCACCGGTAGGGAGATCGAGCCGGACGGTCCGGTCGGTGACGGGCGGCGCGCCCTGGGCGGGGATGAAGGAGGCCACACCCCAGTACCGGCCGTCGGGCAGTCCGTCCGGCAGCGCAAAGGCGTACGAGCCGTCCGCAAGGCGGGACACGCCTGTCGACACGGCCGTCGGTGCCCCCTCGCGCTCGGGCCCGGGGTACAGCACGAGGCTGACGACTTGGCCTCCGTCGGACTCGGGATCGCACACGAGGCCGGCGTGAACCGGCTGGTAGGTGTAGGTGCCCATGGGGCCCCCTTTCAGGCGGGCATCGCGGCGCGAAGGAAGCCGAGGATGCGACGGGCGAGGTAGATGTGGCCGGCGTCCGTGGCGTGGACGCCGTCGCTGCCGATGTAGAGGTCCGCGTTGCCGTCGGCCTGGAGCGCCCCCGTGTTGCCGGTGCCGGTGATCCACGGGCCGTGGGTGGCCACGAGGGTGCCCGAGGCGTCGTAGATCTGGCCGGTCTGTGGGGAGACGAAGGGGAAGCGGGCGTTCGCTGCTGCGGTGCGCAGCGTGTTGGTCGTGTTGACGAGGGACGCCGCAGGGTTGCCGGTGGGGGACCAGCAGCCGATGACGAAGACCTGGCAGCGCGGCAGCGCGGTTTTGATGCGGTCGAACAGGGTGGCCGCTGCCGCAGCGATCTGGGCCTGGTTGGAGGAAGCGTCGTTGTAGCCGCCCCAGATCACGAGCCGATCCGGCGCCCAGGGGATCACGTCCACCTCGGCGCGGGTGCCGAAGTTGGCGAACGTGCCCGCGGCCACGTAGCCCGTGCTGCCGCGGCTCTCGCGCCAGACGTCGGTACAGCCGAGCATCCGGCCCACGCGGTCGACCCACGTTCCGCATCCGGCGCCCGCGTTGTGGGCCGAGCCGTCGGACAGGGAGTCTCCGAGGACCATGAACCGGCCGCCCTGGAGCGGCACCTCCCACATGTTGGCGGTGGGCGGAAGGTAGATCCCGCCGAAGGGCATGGTCGCGAAGTCGAACCGCAGCCGCCGAGGAGCGGCACTGCCGAAGTCGATGGTCAGCAGGTGGGAGAGGCCCTGGCCAGCGACTGCCCCACCAGAGGGCTGCATCAGGTCGGTCACCTTCCGACCGTCGATGGACAGCCGGAACATCGTGGACGGGGAGATGTGCTTGAAGCGCAGCTGGAGCACCTGGCTGTCGGTGGCGAACTCGCACGACCAGTTGCCTTGGCCGGACGTGTACGTGTTCGGGAACCTCGACAGCGGCAGCACGTAGGTGTTGTCCGGGGTGCCGACGCCGATGGCGAAGTTCCCGGCGCCGGCCCAGGTGAAGGTGCCGCGGCGGTCGGTGCCGGCGAGGGCGACGGGCGCCGGGGCGTACTTGATGTGCCCAGGGGTGGGGGTGCTGGTCTGGGCGGCGCTGATGGTGGGCGGGGGCCCGGCGTGGACCGCGTCCGCGGTGACGGGGTCCGGCAGGTCGCGGACCCGCCAGGTGGTCACGGGCCCGAGGGGCAGGCTGGACTGGGGCCAGCCGGAAGCCGTCTTGGGGCCGTAGAGCAGCCACCCGTCGGTCTTGGTGGTGTCGATCCAGTAGTCGCCTGCGGCACCCTCCGCCATGGTGGGCTTCGCGGGTCCGGACAGGATGCTGGCCCCGGGCGCTCCCTTGACCGGCACGTAGTTGAGCTGGGCAGGGTCGGCGGGCAACAGCTTGGTGATGTCGACCTCGGTGACCGAGGAGGAGAGTGCCACGGAGCCGGTGCGGGCGGTGCCGTCGTCCAGGACGACGGTGACGGTGTACACCCAGCCGGTGGGGTCCATACCCGGGTTGTCCGTCGCCACGAGCAGCAGCGAGAACTCGCCGTTGTGGTCGAGGTCGGCGGTGGCCCGGCCGGCGATGACCGTGAGCGCTTGCTCCAGCTCGACCATGACCGGCGCCTGGAACGTGACCGTGCCCTGATAGGGGGTTCCGTCCGGGCGCCGGAAGCGCCCGGTGACCCGTACGGCTGCGATGCCTGAGGGGATCGTCATGTGCCCGCCCCCTCAGCCGTCGGGCCGACGGGCCGCGGGGCCGTCGTGTGGGTGTACACCGCCACCGGGCTCCCTACTCCGACGCCGGGGTCGGGCTGAGCTGGTCGCGCAGCCTGGCGACGACGCGGGCGGCCTGGCCGCGCTTCAGCTCGGCACCGATCGGGACGAGCAGGCGGGTGGTGGGCGTCCGGTACGCCCCCAGGCCCACGTGCTCGATGAGGCGGACGGTGCAGCGCAGCGTGCTGCCGTGGGGCATCACGGGCACGAACACGCTGTCCGGGTCGGCGGGCGGCTCCCCGGTGGCGTCGTCCACGATGCGGTCGCCGAGCTCGGCCGGCAGCAGCTGCTGCGCGGTGGTCAGCGGGTCGCGCTCGGGAAGGGGCTCGGGTTCCGCGGGCGGTTCGAGCGGAGCGACGTCCGGGATCTTCGTCTCCGCGGGAGCGGGGACGGCCTTGTTCTCGGGGGCCTCGGCGGTCTCGTCGGTGACCGGGATGATCTCGGGTGTCGGCTCGGCGTCGTCCGAGGTGGTCTTGCGGGTGCGGGGCGGCACAGTTCCTCCTGCCATCTGGGGGCGTGGGCGGAGACTGTGGACCGGCGAGGAGGCTTAGGTCGCGCCGTTGCCGCCCGCTCGGGCAGCAACGGCGCGCGGCGCTGCGGATCAGGCGTAGGTGAAGCCCGCGGTCTTGGTGACGGCGCCGGCCTCGTCGCCGACGACGACGTTCACGGCCCCGGCCGTGGCCGCCGGGGTGGTGACCTGAAGGCGGCCGGACGAGAGCACCTTGAGACCGGTTCCGGCGGTGGCGCCGAACTTGACGTCGGCCACCCCGTCCAGGTTCGACCCGGTGATGGTGACGACGGTGCCGCCGGCGACCGGCCCGGTGGCCGGAGTCACCGAGGCGATCGTCGCCGGGGGAAAGAGCGCGTCAATCTGCGACTGTCGCAGGATCGCGCCCGCCTTGAACTTCAGGGTCTTGATCGACCCCTCGGGTACGGAGTCCCGGCTGTCGTTGGGGCGGGTGCCCTCGTCGTGCGTACGCGTCGCGTACACGTCCGCGGTGACCTTCAGCAGGGGGTCGCTGACGGCGCTGGCGGGGAAGCCGGCCTTCGTGATTCGAGTGCCAGCCGCGTTGTACAGGCCCATGGGGTTCGCTCCTTCTCGGTGTTCGGGTGGGCAGGTTGGCGGACGGGAACGGCTTGGGTCGCGGTCACAGGATGCGGAGGTCGTCCCAGCCGTCTGCGGTGACGGAGAAGACGAGCAGGCCCGGCTGGGACACCTCTCCGGAGCGCATGGCGTACCAGTCACTGCCGTTGTCGAGGGTGGGGGCCTGCACCCACAGCCGTCCGGCGCCGAGCTGCTGGGCGCGGAAGTGGTGGAAGTGGCCGGAGACCAGGATCTTCGCGTCGGCGATCGGCTGGCGGCCGAAGGTCTGCCCCCGCCACCAGTCCGCGGCCTTCTCCGGGCGGGCGTACTGATGGCCGTGATTCAGGCCCACGATCGTCCCGGCCATGTCGAGGGAGACGGTGTCACGCCACGGTTCCGGGGTGACGAAGGAGACGTGCCCGTAGGCGTCAGCGTTCCTGGCGTAGGCGTCTGCGATCTGCGACATGACTTCGATGCCCCAGTCGTCCTCCGGCGGGCCGACGGCGTCCTTACCGCGGCGCACCCTGGCGTGGTTGCTGCCGCAGGTCGCCGCGACGACGCGGGGGAAGGCCGTGGCAAGCCGATCGAGGCCCTCGAAGGTGAGGCGCCGGTGGACGCGAACCTGCTGCGTGAGGGTCAAGTCGTTGGTGAACGCCTGGCTGGCGACGTTCTCGAACCCTTCCACGCAGTCGCCGGCGTCGAGCCAGTACGCCGAGTCCGGAGCACGTCCGATCTTGGCCAGGTCGCGAAGGTGGTCATCCAGGCGGTCGAACCGCTCGGCGACCCGGCCGACGAGCTCCTTCGTGCCGCCGTCCCTGCCCACCTTCCCGGCCTGCGGGTCGGCGTACACGACCGCGAGGGCGCGAGCTGACTGCTCTGGGGAAGTGCGTGGCTGGCGACGGCGCCGCATCACGTCACGGACCAAGGTGTTGAGGTCGTCGGCGGAGGCCCAGCCAGGAACCGTGGGTTCGATGAGGAAGCGGCAGCGCCACACGGGCCGGGTGACGGCGTCCTCGCCCTGGGCGTCACGGTGCCACGCGGCCGGGTCGTGGCGCGCCTCCACCAGGCGGACCCGGTAGCCGTCCGGTACGGCCAGGCCCAGGGCCTCGACGCGGGCCCGCCATCCGGTCTCGTCCTGGGGTGGGGCGTCGGCGGCCGGGGCGGTGACGAGCATGCTGCCGCCGGGCTCGTAGCGGATACCGGGCTCCCAGCCCTTCGGTGCCGTCGAGGCAGGGCGGGTGGTCTCCGGCGGTGCGCTCTGCCCTGGGGAGGCGGGCGCGAGCAGGGCGTTGAGATCGTCGGTGAGGCTCATCGCGGGCACCTGCATCCGTTGGAGCCGCCTCGGCGTCGGTGCCGGGCAACTGCGGGAGCCTGCACACGGTGGCCGCTGCCGGTCAGGACGTCGGCGATCTGGGTGGAAGAGATCCCCGGGTTATCGAGCACTTCGCGGACCTTCCGGGTGGTGTCCGCGTCGAGCGTGTCGAGAATCGTGCCGACCGTGCACCGGGGCCCACGCGGGCCGGCCGGGGCTTCGACGAGTTGGGTGAGGGCCGTGATCAGCCCGCTGGTGTCTGCCACGGCAGTCCTCGCTCTCTGCAATGGGGGCGGGGCCGGACCGTACGGCCCGGCCCCGCTTTGTGTCTGCGCTCAGGGCGGCGGTCAGACCGTGGGGGTGGTCCAGTTGCCGATCACGAACGACTCAGGCCGGCTGACCTCCAGGGCCAGGCGCTCGTCGGCGCGGAAAGTCAAGACGCCGCGCTCGAAGTTGTCCGAGTTCTCACTCGATACGGTGACGGAGACGTTCTCTCGGTCGTACAGCTGGGCGCCCATTCCGAACGCGCCGAGCAGGTACTGGCCATCCGGCATCGCCGTGGTCTCGACCACGTTGATCCGCCAGACCTTCTTCTGCGCGCCGACGGCGACCTGGAGTGCCACCCGGAAGGCTCCCTGGTCGTCGGTCTCGACCTCGACCTCCTCCCACATGGTCGGGGAGAGGACGACGCCCGTCGGCTCGTACTCGGCCAGGAGGGCCTTGGTCATGGCCCGGCGCATCTGGATCGAGTACTTGTCGGTGCTCTTGCCGGTGTAGGTCTGGACACCGGGGGTGTTGAAAAGCCCGGTGATGGAGGTGCCGTCGCCGCCGACGCTGTGCAGCAGGTCGTAGTCCTCGGCAAACTTGATGCCCTCGATGAGCCGGGAGTTGATGAACTGCTTGAGGCGCGGCTCGTCGCTGAGGATGTTCTTGTGGCCGTCGATCATGTGCGCGATCTCGGCGATCGGGAAGGCCACGGGCTCCAGCTTCAGCTTCGAGCGCGGGGCCCGGCCGAACACGTCGCTGTCCAGCCCCGTCGGCGCGGACACGCCGTCGGCGGCCCTGCGCTCCGCGACCTGCGCCGCGTTGTTGACCCAGCCGGTCTCGCGGATGCCCAGGAGCACCGCGTTCTTCGTCTTGGCGGAGGGGAAGAGGTCGCGGATGTGCCACTTCCGGCGCTGGGCCTCGGTGATGCCGAGGTCCTGGACGCCGCCGAGGGCCTGGTGGGTGTGGGTGCCGGCGGAGAGCGAGAAGATCGACTTGCCCTCCATCTCGGCGCGGATGAAGGGGCGGTCCTTGAAGTCGGCGGCTGCGGCCCGCTTGTACGCCTCGGACTCCACGAACATGTCGCCGAGGCTCTTGGCCTCCATTGAGCCGCCGCGCGATCCGTAGAACGCCGCGGCGGCCGAACCGCCGTCAGGGGCATCGAGGAAGCCGATCAGGTTGTCGGCGCCCTGGGCGGCATCGAGAAGGCCCTTGATCTCCTGGGCGTCCTTGACGGCCTTGACATACGCGTTGCGCTGCTCGGTGGAGACGACGAAGGCGCCGTTCTCCTCCTTGAAGGTGCCGGCGATGCGCTCGGCCTCCGCCGACTTCTCGGCGAGCTGCGACTTCAGGGACCGGATGAGGCTCTGGTCGGTGGCGGTAGCCATGGTGGGGATGCACTCTCCTGTGCTGGACGGGCGATGGCGTGCGTCGCTCGCCCGGCCAGCACCGGGACGCCTCAACGCGAGGCGCATGGAATGGGAGCCGCAGGGCTACCGTCTCGGGCTCCCGGGCACGGAAGTCGCGTGCGCCCAGGAGCCCGTGGTTTTCGCAGGTCAAAGAGTTAGCGCGGCCAGCATCGCCTTCACTTCGTCGGCGTCGAGGCGGACTTGCTCGTCCTCCTGGTCGTCCTCGGCGGGCACCGTCTCGGTGTTGGCTCCGCCGGTGTTCCCAGTGGGAACAGGCGCGGTGCCGGTCCCGCCCGCAGCCTCGCCCGGGGTCTCCTCGGTCCCGCCGGTCGGCTCGTCGTCCTCGTCCCAGCCGTCGGTGATCTCGTAGTCGTCGTCCCAGAGGTTCAGGGACGAGCCGGCCGGGACGTTGCTGCGGTCGCTCATGGGGAGACCCTTCTTCGCAAGGCTGGTGAGCAGGTTCGTGATGGTGGGGTTGAGGTGCTGGAGGTGTTCCGCCTGTGCGCCGGATACCTCGATCAGCGCGGTGGCGTCCTGGAGGGCGACGGCGGTGGGCCGCACGAACCGCGCGTCGATCGCCTCGTCTCCCTCGACTGCGTGGGAGTCACCAGTGACCGGTAGCGCCACCGTGGTGAGCTCGACGGGCGTGGGGGTGCCGAGGTCGACTTCGCGGCCGACCACGTTGTAGGGGATGGCGTACGTCGTCGTCTGGTCGACTCCGGAGTGCTGCGAGACGATGACGTGATCCGGGTAGGTCGCCTCGACCGCCACGAAGCAGTCCTCGCCGTCGGACGCCAGGAGTGCGCGGGCGGCGTCTCCGAGCCGAGCCCGGAGCTGTTCGTAGGAGACGGGCATCGGTGTGTGCATCGGGTTCTCCGGAAGCGGTTGGGCGGACTTGGCTTCGAGGACGACCTGTGCGGCCGACTTCTGCTCGGCTGCATGGGTCGCCGGGTAGATGCCGAGCGCGTCGTGGTGGCGCAGGTTGCAGTAGCCCTTGGCGTCGTCGGGGGACATGTGCTTCGAGGCGATGGCGACGCACCGGTCGAAGTCGCCGGGCGATCCCCACGTGATCTGTGCCGCTCCCTCGCCTTCGGCGTACCACTGCCGCAGGTGTTCGGCGTTCCCGCGGTTCGCGTCCGGGCCGGCGGACTTGGCCTCCACCACGATCTGGGCCGCGGACTTCGATTCCACGAGGGCCGGAGGTGGTTGCGGCGCGGGTGCGGCGGCTGGCTCGCCCAACGGGACGAACTTCGTGTCGCCGCCGCGGACGACTGAGACTTGGTCGAAGGTGACCGGCGTGGCCGGGACCGGGGCGACGTCCGGAAGGGCGTAGCCGAGGGTGACGTGAGGGGTGAAGCCGTGCTCGGCCCGCAGCTTGTCGGAGTACGCGGAGGTGCCTAGAGCATCCACGATGCTCTGGCGGAGTTCGGCCAGGCCGGGCACGTCCACCGGCACCCAGGTCGGTTCGCCCTCTCCGGTGTCCGGGAAGCGGCCTATTCCGCCGATGGTCCCCTGGAGCCGTTCACGGCCGGAGACGGCCGGCGCGATGATGTCGCGGAGGTCATCGGGGTGCCCGCCGAGGGCTGCTGCGTCGCCCAGGTAGGCGAGGGTGATGTGCAGGTGCTCAGCCGGAGTTCCCTCCGGGTGAGCGATCCCGGCGGCGACATCGGCAGGAAGGCGCAGCGCGATCATCGCGCCCCGTCCGGTCTGAGCCTCGGCGGCCTTCAGCTCCACGGCGGACCACGTCGCCTTCCGCTCCAGCTCGTCTGTGCTGGTGCGGGCGGCAGCCTTGACCTCCAGCGAGCGCGTCATCGGGTGTGCGCCGTGCAGGACCGGACTGATCTCGTACAGGTCGAGATCGTGAATCACGCGCACGCCGTCGTGCCGCTTGGATGCTCCGCCCGCGACGACCTTGTAGCCGATGGAGAAGGCAGCCTCGCCGTTCTCGTGCCACTGCTTGACCTGCTCGTAGGTGTCCCGACCCCGCGTCGTCCGGAGGTTGTACTGCACGGTCGCCACCAGAGCCCCGGCCTCGCGCGGCCAGACCGCGCCGCCGGGGATCGAGAGGAAGCGGCGGTCGCCGGGCCTCCACTCCTCCACGTCCACGACGGTGCCCACGGGGTCCTTCCACTCGTGGTGCCACGCCGCCTTCACCCGACGGGTGGCGAGGGTCCGGGAGAAGGCCCCCGGGACGATGAGGTCCTGCACCTCGTCCACCACGCCGGTCACGGCATAGATGGCGCGGACGATCCCCCTGCTCTGCGCGGGGCGTCGGGACGGTGAGTTGGGCGACGGCGGCGTACGGGGCACGGCTTGTTCCTCCTGGCGGGCTTCTCGGCGGCCCGCACCGTGCCCCTGCGCGAGGGCTTGTGTCCCGTGCTCTTCGGCCCGAGGGCGTTCGCGCACGGTCAGCTCCAGGGGAGCTTGTTCTTCTTGCCCTGGCCGTCGGCCGGCTCCTCCTCGTCTTCCTCGTCCTCCGCAGCGGCGTCCTCTTCGGTGCTCTCTTCCTCGGCCGCAGCCGCGGCCGGCTCTTCAGCAGCGGCCTCGCCGGCCACCGGTACGACCTCATCGGCGGTCCCGAACTCCAGCGGGGGAGCGCCATCGACAGGGGAGGGAGCGGGGGCGGCACCTGGAACTGTCGGCGGCTGTTCGCCTTCAACCGGGCCAGCGCCCTGCTCGCCAGCAGCGCCGCCCGTACCACCGGTCTGCGCCATGGCGGCGTCGTCCACGTCGATGGCCCAGGCGTCCGGATCTGAGTACCGCCAGACCTGGCCGGTCTCGTCGCGAACCCACCCGGTGAGGGTGCCGTCCTCAGCCTTGTCGAGCCACGCCTGTTCGCCCTCCTGACCCGAGAAGGCGGCGAACGCCTGCGCGGGATCGGTCTCGTCCCCCTCGTCGTACAGGTCACCAGCCCACGGCCGTGCGTCATCCTGCTGCGGAGGCTCAGGCTCGGGCGGCGTCTCGATCGGCTCCTCGGGTGCCAGGTCGTCGGGCTGGGGCAGCTTCTTCACGGCGTATGCGTAGTCCACGGCGCGGAGCGTCTGAGGGCGGATGCCCTTACGTCTCGGGCCGATCCACTGCCGCGGTGGCCGACCGGTCGCTACCCTCGACGCATGACGGTGTTGACGGTGAACATGGACGACGCCCTCGCGGGAGAGGTCGAAGAGCAGGCCAAACGGCACGGGCTGCCCGTGCCCGACTACGTGACGGCTGTGCTGCGCGCCGCCCAGACGCCTGGCGGCCGTGACCGCGAAGTCCTGGCCCTGGAGCTCGCCCGAGGCTCGTACGAGCAGTGGAACACCGCTGGCCGCCCGGAGACCGACGCGATGACGATGGACGAGGTCTTCGGCCGGTGACCGCTGTTCCCGCACGGTTCGCGGCCAACGTCGGCCGGACGATCCGTGACCTGCCTGTGCCTGAGCGCGAGGAGCTCCACGAGGCAGTCCTTCGAGCCTGCTCCGATCCGTGGTCGTGGCCACAGGCCGACAAGTACGAGATGGACGACTCGGTGCGCGTCATAACGACGCGCACCGCCATCGTCCACTACGTGATCCTGCCCGGCCCCGACGCCCATCTGTGGGTTTTCGCGATCACGGTCTGACGTCCACCACGACCGTGTGCTGCCGCAGCAGGGCGACCACGGCCGCGGTGTCCGCACCCGTCAGGGCGCGCCGCGGCCCGAGCGGGCCGAGCAGCACCGGCCGCCCGCTGTACTGGTCGACCAAGGCCCGCACGCGGCGGGAGCCGGTCACCGGCCGGTCTTCGCGACCGGTGACCTCCACGTCGTAGGCGGCGCCGTCGTCCAGCGTCCCCGTCACCCTCATCCTGTCCTCCTCCTACCGGGTCGCGAGCAGTCCGAGGAGGAAAGCCCGCAGGTCGTCGTCCTCGTACCAGTCGCCGGAGAACAGCGTCGACAGCCCCATGGGCACGATGCCGCCGGTGTCGCCCTGCCCGGCACGGCCGCGGAAGAGCCGGGCGAGGAGCCGGTCCAAGCTGGTGCGGCGCCGGGCTCCGGTCCGTCCCGTGTGGGTCCGGGTGAAGTGGAACGCCTCCTGGGCCGCCAGCAGATCGGGGTAGTGCTGCTGAAGGTGCGCGAGAAGTGCGTACGCCGCCGTCCCCTGACCGCCGTCGCCCAGGTCCGCGACCGTCGCGGTCCGGCTTTCCGGGTCGTAGGCGCCGGCATCACCGTCACGAGCCGCGATGAACCGGGCCTCGGTCGGCGACAGCCAGTCCCGGGGCACGAACTGGGCGACGCCCGTCAGCGCGCGCACGGCGTCCGGGGAGCTGTCCGGGGTGGTGACCAGCGTGGCGCTGGTACCGGGCCCCATCTCCCGCACCTCGGCGAGGCTGTCCCGCACAGCGCCGGGAAGCGCTGCTGTGTACGCCTGCCGAAGCCGGGCGGCTTCCTGCCGTGCGGCCTGCGCCTCCACGCGGGCCGCGGCGATCTCCAGGTCAGCGTCCGGAGCTCCACCAGCGGCTGCCGCTTCGAGATCGCGCAGTCGGCGCTCGGCGTCAGCGGCGTAGGTGGAGGCGTGGCGAACGGTGCCGTGCGGATCGTCCCCGAGTTCGGGTGCGGCGGCAGAGAGCCGGGTCACCACATCCGTGTCCACGTCCTGGCCGGCGGCGCGGACGGCTGCCAGGTGCCGCAGGGCCTGCGGGCCGGGGCCACCGTCCACCGCACGGTCCATCGTCCAGCGCACGCCATCCTGCACAGGCGGGAGCTGTCCGGCGGCCAGCGAGGACCGGTTGGTCGGCCGGTACCAGCGGGCCCGGCGGGAGACCTGCCCGAAGCGGCCCGGAGCGGGGAGCAGCCGCGCCCAGTGCGCAATCCGATCGCTGAGCGGCAGGCCGTCAGCCTGCTCCGGAAGGTCTGCGGCGGCGGCCAGGCGGCGCAGGCGCCGAGTCTCAGGCCACGACCGGATGCGCTGCATGAGGCTGCGGCGGAACCGGGCGATGCGCTCGCGCATCCGGCGCAGGCCCTCCCGGCTGCGCTGCCACATCCGGGCCAGGGCCTTCAGGAACGCAGCGACCAGCGCGATGACCTTGCGCGCCAGCATGACGAGGCCGGCGAGGATGTGCGCGATCACACCCGGGCGGCGGCCCTCGGGCACGCCGGCCGCGATCCGCCGTGCGGTGCCCTCTCGGGCGGCGGCCATGCGCTCGGCGAGCTGCGCCACGATCGCGGCGCGCCGCTCCTCGGTAAGGGGGCCGCCGTCGGCCGCCGCCTGAAGTGCTTCGCGTACGGCGTCGTCCGTGTGCTGGGCCACGGCGTGGTCCACGTGGCTGCCGTCGGCCGCAGGCTCGGTGCCGTCCGGCCGGTTGCGCAGGGCCTCGGGGATCAGCCGGAGCAGGTCCGCCGCCCGACGGGCGGTGTCTTCCTCCGCCTCGCCGTCGAGCGGTTCGAGGTCGTCCACCGTACGCAGGGCCGCGCGGATCGCGTCCATCCGGGCGCGGCTGGCCTCCTGGCGCAGGGAGCGCACCAGCTCGTCGCGCTCGTCGCCCTCGATCCCGGCATTGGTGATCGCGGCGAGCGCCCCGTTGCGGGCCCGACGCATGGCTGCGCGCAGGCTCTCGGGGGTGAGCTGCTGCGCGATCTGCTCGCGAAGCTGGTGGATGCTGCCCGGGGTGGTGGTGCCCTGCACGGCGCTGTCGATGACAGCGCGGACCACGTCGTCCGCGTAGTCCGAGCGGAGCTTGTCGGCGTCGGGCGTCGGGTTGGGGTCACGCGGTTCGGCGTCGGGATCGGCGGCCGGGGCGTCCGGCTCGGGGAGCTGGTACAGGGGCTCGCCCGCCGGCAGGGCCCGCTTGAAGCGCATGCCGTCCTCGTCCTCGATCGTCAGGACCCGGATACCGCCGGGGGCGTCCTGGATCTGCACGACCCGGAACGCGGTCATGGTGCTGGAGTCGAACTCGCCCGGCAGCGTGATGGTGTCGCCGACGCCGATGGTGCCGACGGTTCCCGGCTCCGGCCGCCCCACCTCGTCCACGTCGTTGCCGGCCGCGCCGTCGAGGTGGTCGGCGGCACGGAGGGCGGCCCGACCCTCAGGGGTCGAGCTGTCCGCGCCTTCGCGGAGGTCGTCGGCGAGCGCGCTGGCCTGCGCGGGGGTGACCGGCAGGTCGTTGGCGATGCGGGCCGCGGCCTGCTGGGCCTCGGGGGAGTCGGTCGGCGCTTCGCCGCGGTCGGCGATGGCGTCGCGCTCTTCAGGGGAGAGCTCAGGTTCCACCGTGGGTTCGGCAACCGGGTCCACGGAGGGCAGCGGCTCGTGGCTGGTGATCTCCCCGGCGTTGTCGGGAGCGTCGGCGGCGTCGAGCTCGGCAGGCTCGCCCTCATCGGTGAGGAGGCGGGTGTACGTGGCGTTCGGGCCGCCGTCGAGGCTGTGCAGTTCGCCGGTGGTGGTGTCCACGGCGGTGATCCGGGTGTGCGTCTCGGACACCTCCTCCTTGCCGGTCACCTGCGCCGCGGTCATGCCGTCCGGCCCGTCCACGAGGATCGAGTCGCGGCCCGGCGTGAGGTCCGAGGCGGGAACGCGCTCCAGTCGACCGACCTTGGCCTGCTGGGTCGCAGGCTCCTCGACATCTCCGATGACTCGGAGGTCGGCAGCGGGAAGCTCCTCCATGCCCTGCGGGGTGGCGACGGTCGCGGTGTCGCCATCCACGTCCTCGACGGTGCCGAGCATGGCGCCGTTCCGGTCTCCCACCACGCTGCCGGTCCGGACACGGTTGCCGTCCGGCGTCCAGCCGCTGGGGCGCGCAGCGCCGCCGTCGGTGACGGTCAGACTCGTCGGGGCGTGAGTGTCGTCGGAACGGTCATCGCCGAACTGCACCCGGGCGTTGCTCGCGGTCGCGCCCGTGACGACGCCTTCGCGGCCGTCGTCGTCAGTGACAACGGAACCCGGGAACAGGCCGCGGCCGGCGCGGTCGGTGGGAACGCGCCCGGAGATCCTGCCGGTCAGGACATCGGAGTCCGCGCCGGACTGCGGCGCGCCGTCGACCTGGTCCGCGTCGTCCCGGGTTGCTCGCGCCGCAGTGGCGTCCGGCAGCACCCAGACCGAGCCACGCTCGCCGCGGCCGTCGGGGTTCTCAGCGATCACCGCGCGGTACATGCCCTGCACGCGGCGGGCCCGGACGGTCGACACCTCCCTCGGCCCGTCCACCACGTACCCGGCGAGGGTGCGCGGCGTTCCGGTCTTCGTGATGCCCTCGATGCGGACCAGGTCGCCGACGCCGAGGTCACCAACCTTGACCCACTCCGCGGGTCGGCCGCCCACCGGCTCGGGCGCGGCGGGCGTTTCCGGCTCATCGCTGTCGCGTCCGGGCTCGCTCGCCTGACCGTCGCGCGGCCGGCGGGGCGCCGCCGTGCGCTGTCCCTGGCCCGCCAACTCGCCGCTCTGAGTCGGCCGCGCGACGGCACCGGCGTCGGCGGCGGGCGTCGGCCGGTCGGAGGCGGCGTCCGCGGCAGTCCCACCGGACTCGTCGTCCGCCTCGCCGTCGGCGAGGTCCCCCTCGGCCGGCCGCGGCTTCCGGTAGCTGGCATCAGGCGCGGAGACGAATGCCGTGCCGCTGAAGGGCATGGTGGTCCCGTCCGGGCCCGTCCACTCGCCGTCCTCAATCACCAGGCGCCGCCGGGTGTCCGAGCCGAGCGCGGCCACGCCGCCTCGCTGAATCGTCTCCTGGGCGTCCTCGGCCAACCGGCCCCGGATGATGCCCTTCGACTTCGGGTTGCTCGACCGGTCGTCGCCGGGGCTGCTGCCGACGACCAGAACTTCGTCACCGGCCTTGAGAGGGCCGGTGCCGGGACGCACGGCGACGCTGTACCCCTCGGCGTGTGCCTGCTGTTCGGCGTCGCGGCGAAGGCCGATCTCGCGGCCGATCTGTTCAGCGCGCTGCTGGTACCGCCCGGCGTACTGCGGGTAGGGCGGGTGCTCCGCGAGGGCCACGGCCATGGCCTCGGACAGGCTGCGGCCTTCGGTGTCACGGAACTCAGCAGCACGCTGGACCACATCGGGAGCGTCCCAGGGGAACGGATTCCCGTCGGAGTCGCGTACCCCTTCGAGCGCGACCGCGGCGCGCATCGCGGCCTTCTTGGAGCTGAAGCCTTCGCCGCTGCCGTGCTGGCCGAGGCCCTCGTTGATCAGACGCCTCATGCTGCCCGGGGCTCGGACCTGCCATGTGTTCGAGGTCGACTCCGGGTTGTGCAGGACGACGAGTCGCTTCCCGGGCGACAGGAACAGCTTGTCGCTGTTGACGATCTCCTTCCAGGGCTGGCCCATGGCGCGGGCCGCCGCCCACCAGGACGGTTCATCGTGAGGTCCGTACGGGTCGAACCGCAGACCTCGGATGTGCTCACGGAGGGCATCAAGGTTTCGGAACCGGGGCGTGGTCGGGTCGTACCCGTCCTGCGGGGTGTTCGTGGCCAAGGCCCCGCCACCGTGCTCTCCGCCCTCGCCGCCCGCGGACCACTGGTCGAAGTCCCGGCGGCCCGGCGCGTACGTGAAGAACTGCTTCAGGGCGTCGGAGGCGTAGCGCTGCCAGCCGTCGTCCGCGGTCAGGGACGCGTCGCTGAACACCTCCTCGACGGAGATCCCGTCGGCCTCGGCCTCAGGCGACAGCAGAGGCTCATCGCCGAGCACGACCCGGGCGTGGCTGATCCGCTGCCGGAGCCAGAAGGCGTACTTCCGGTGCTGCTCCTCGTCGTCCACGGGACGCAGCCCCTGCGACGCCTCGCCGGAGGCCGTGTCGGCCCTACCGCTCTGGTCGCCCTGGTCACCCGACCCGCTGTCGCCGTCGGCACCGACGGTGGTACCGGCCGAGCCGGCGCGGTCCATACGGTCGGGCTCCCCCGGGTCCGCTGCGCGCTCGTCGCCTGCGTCGGCGCTCCGACCGACACCGGTCTCGGTGGCGTGCTCGTCCGCACTGTCCCTGGAGCCCCGCGGCTCCGAGGGGCGGGAACCATCCTGGTGCTGGTCGATCATCTCCTGCCGCACGCGGGCCAGGGCGTCAGTCAGCGGCCGGCCTTCGGCGTCGCGCCACGCGCGCATCTGCACAGGGTCGAGCACCGGTGCGGCCACGTCGATGCCGTCGCCGTCGGCGGCGAGCATCTGCTCGTAGGCCCCGGCAAGACGACGGGCGCCCTCCCGGCCGCCGATCGCCGCACCGTTGACCTCCCACCCTTCGAGATGCAGGCCACTGGCAGCGTGCCCGAACCTCCACGTCCCGTTGTCGTCGGTGTTGGTCCAGGTCACCAGGCTGCCACCGGGCGACAGCGTGAGGCTGTCGTTACCGGCGAGCCCACGGAGGTACTCGGCGTGACGCTGGGGGTCCGCGCCGCGGGGCGCGGGCGCCTTGCCGGAGCGGTACCGCTCCTTCAGGCCCTTGAGGCGCCCATCGCCGAAGTCTCCGGCACGATCCTCGTCATCGTTCCCACGATCGTCCCGGTCACGCTGGTTGGGCACGTGCGGAACGCCCGGCAGACCGGCACCAGGACCGCCGGACTCAGGCCGTTCCCGCTCCCGATCGCGACGACGACGGCGCCGGCTCCTACGGTCGTCCTCCCGCTCGGACTCCTGCTCGTCCTGGTCCTCGTTGTCGGCATCTTCGCCGACGCCATCCGTCTCGCGGTCACGCCCTTCGTCGTCACCGCCCTCGACGTCAGGGCTGGGCGTGCCGCCGTCGCCGCCGCTACCGCCTGCTTCGTCGGGTGCAGCACCATCACGGTCACTGCGCCGACGACTGCGGTTCCCGCCTTCCGACTGGGCGTCGTCCTGGCTCTGCTCCCCCTCCGGGTCGTGCCCGCTGTCCTCGGGCTCGTCGTCCTGCTCATCCCGGCCGCTTGCCTTGTCGTGCGCGACCACGAGGCCAGCTGTGGCGAGATCCTTGCCGTGCCACACGCGACGCTCCCCGTCGGGGGTGACGCTCACGTACTCCAGCACCCTGTCCTTGTTGGTGTTGTCGATCCGGCCGACCACCACACCGTCGACCCTGACGGTCCACTCCCGGTTCAGGCCCGGCTTGTCGTCGTCGTCAGCGGTCACCTCAGCTCGGGCCACCAGATCCTTCACCCGCTCGGGGCCGCCGAGCTCGTACGCCTGGTCGTCCTTCGGGAGCTCCCAGTTGGTGAAGACGTCCGTACGGGCCCGGTGCTGAGCCCTCTTCCGCACGGCCGGCTCCGGGTTCTCCACGAGCACGACCCACTGGTCCCGCGCCACGGTGTTGCCCCCGCGGTCAGAGTCCAGGGTCACCGAGCGGACTTCCCCTTCGCGGCCGTCGCGGTGGGTGTGGATGACGTACTGCGGCGGCTCCATGCCGTTGAAGACGTCGTCATCCTTCGGGTGGCGCAGCGTGTGGAAGATGTCGCCGTCACGGAGTTCGGAACCGCGCGCCCACCGCATGCCCTTGGGCAGCTCCGCGGTACCGATCTCCATCTCGCCGGTCCCCGTGCGAGCATCAGCGGAGGGGGACATCGGCGCGCCGACGCTCTCCCGCCTGATGTTCGCCCAGTGCATGCCGGCCCAGTTGTTGCTGTCGTCCTGAGTGGCCCAACCGGCGAAGGCGGACCAGTAGCCCGCGGCGTCCGACATGGCGGCGTTGAGGGGACGAATGGCCTCGGGGAACTCGCCGCGGATGCCGTACGTCTTCTGGCCGGGATTGTCGCCGCCGGTCACGCCGACGATGAAGTCCTCGGCCTGCTGCTCGGACAAGCCGTGCTCCGAAGCGCTGGCACGGGCACGGGCGATCTGTGCTCGCACCGCTTCGCGGACCTTCTGCACACGCTCCTCGGCCATCCGGTTCCGCAGCTCGATGGCCCTCTTGCGACCGTTCCGGGTGGCGATGTGGTCCACCAGGACAGGGCGGATGTCCGCGCGCAGCTCCTCACCCATCTGTCGAACGGACGCGCGCAGTTCGTCGGCCATGTCGGAGAGGAACTGGCGGGCCTCCTCCGGCGCCTCTTCCAGCATGCGACGGGCGTTCTCGTCGTACTGGGCCAGGGGTTCGATGTCGGCCATCGTGGAGATCCACTGCCTCACGCCCCAGGGATCGGTTGTGGTGACCCACCCTTCGCTGTGCTCTGCGAGCGCTCGGTCGAGGTACACGTTGCGCACCCCGGCGGGCTGCGGCTCCGCCCACACACCAGCCCATTCACGGATCGCATCGGCACGACCGGCCCGATCGTTGGGGAAGCTCAGCGGCGGCGCCTCGTCCTCACCCGTCGCCTCCGGTCCGGGCGCGGGAACAGCCTCGTTCTGCTCACTGTCGCCGTCTCGATCGGACGACGTTCCGCCGTCGTTCGCCTGCTCGTCGTGGGACGTGACCAGGAAGGCGACGGCCTGGTTCCGGTCGTAGAAGTCGGTCCCATGGCGGCCGTTCGCCGATGCCTGCCAGAAGCCGCCAAACTGGTGGACCTCGCCGGCGTCCTCGCCGTCGACCAAGACACGGAACTCCTCGCCATCAGCCTGGGGCTGCGAGCGGTCGGTCGGTTCCAGCGTGGCGCGGGCCACGAGGGCGTTGATGCGCTCCTCGCCGCCCAGCGACTCGGCGTCGCGGGCTCGTCCTGCCTCACGCTGCTCGCGGTGCTTCTTCAGCTCTTCCAGGTTCTTGCGCACCCAGTGGGGGGTCCGGGCGGTGTCGGGGAGGCTCGGGGCGTCCTCCGCCAGCCACCGCTCCGACTCCGCGATCCACTGGTCGAGCCGGGTCTCGGACACCTCCCGCGGGTGCTGAGGGAAGTGGAAGGAGGGGTTGGGCGTCACATTGAGCAGCGGCGAGTCCTTCGCCACGGCCTGCGCGGCTGCTTCACGCGTGGGGTAGAGCGTGCCGCCGGGCTTGCCGTCCTCTCCGATGACCTGCCACTGCTTCCCATTGGCCTTGATACCGCCAGCCCAGTTGTCGTCCACGTAGACGCCGGCCTCACCGCGGTGGTCGGTGACGCTCCAGCGTGCCCTCAGGTTCGGGTCGAGGTGGGAGGCGAGAGCACGTTCGGCCTGCTCCTGCGGGATCTGGGGGTCGCTGTACTCGGTGCGGAGAGGGGAGCGGTTCCCGCTCTGGTGGGCGTTGGCAATGGCCAGGGCAGCCGCGCGGGTCGGGTTCTCGCGGTGGCCGTAGGCCGAGAACCAGCCGTTGCCGATGCGGCCTCCCCCGGAGGAGATCGCCCCCCAGGCACCATTGGCGCCGTGCAGTCGGCCGATGGGCTCGCCGTCGAGATAGACGACGCGTTCGACCTGGTTGCCTCGGACGTGGAGCTCGCCCACCTCCAAGGGCTTCCCGTCGTGCTCGCCGACCTGCTCGCGCTGCTCTTCAGGGCCCTTCCACCCAAGGGTGTTCGTGTGCTGCTCGTCTTCCTCCTGCTTGTCCGCCGACAGGTCCGGGGAGGGAGCGGGCAGGCGTTCGACCTTCTCGTCCAGAAGGATCGTTACTGCATTGCGCGGCGTGGGCTGCTCGCCCTCCTTGCCGACGTAGAGGCGCCACGCCTTGATGCGCTGCCGGTCCCGGCTGGCCGTGACCTGCTTTGGGGCGGCCAGGAGGAATCCCTCGCGAACGACCGCGTTGCCCGCGGTGTTCTGGGTCTCGACCCGGACGTAGTCGCCCTCCGACACCTGATCGGGGTCGAGCACCTCGGAGTCGTCCACGTCCTCGGGGGCGGACTGGCCACCCTCGGCGCCGTCCGCGGGGTCTTCCGCAGCAGTGGCCGGGGCGGGCGTCGTCGGCGACTCGTCGGCCGGCTCGGGGGTGCCCTCAGGCTCGGATGCCGACCCCGGCTCGGTGGTCTCGTCGTCCTCTGCGCGGGGCTCGTACGGCTTGTCGTACTCGTCCGGCTGTCCCGGCGGCGGGATCGACCCGGCCCGACGTGCTGAGTCGTACTCCTGGAACTCCATCTTCCGGGCGGCGCCAAGCAGGACGCTCCTGTTGCGGCGGCCTTCGGGGGTGCTCTGGTCCATCTCGGCCGCCGCCTCGCGTGCCGCAGCGGCCAGAGCGCCGGCCTGAGCGGAGTACGGGCTGTACCGGCGGTGCCCAGGATTCCAGGGCAGGGTGTCGATCGGCGTGCCGTCGGCGTACTGCCCGGACAGGGTGAGCTTGCCCAGCTCCCGCACCTGTGCCGGGGTGAGCGTCATCTCGGTGATCGCCCGGTCCGGTGTGACCGGGCGCCGGCGCTCCTGCTCGGGCCGACCGTTCTCGTCGTACCGCCCGGTGTACTTCTGCCGGATGAAGTCGAGGCCGTCGCGCACGATGGACGCGGCACGGAGGGGCGCCGCTCCGGCCTGCGCAGCCATCTCCTCGTGCCACTGCATGTCGGCAGGAGCCCCGCCGTCTGCGTCCTGCCCCCACCACCAGCGGCGGCCGTCATCGCCCGTGCGGGCGCGCACCCAGCCGACCGTCCGGCCGTTCTGGTCCACGATGGTGCCGTGGCCGGCCTCCATGTCGAGGTCACGAAGGCGGTGGCCGGTGGACAGCTCGACGCCTTCGGGGGTGGCGGCCTTGGCGATCTGCTCGGCGTTCTCCCGCGCCTTCTCGGCCTCCTGCCCCTGCTCCTTGCCGAAGGGGGTGCCGTCGGGCCGGGTGACGTCCTTGAGGGCGTGCACGCGGGTGCTCTGCTCACCGCGGACGAGGACGGCACCGTCGTCGTTGACGGCCACGACCTCGCCGGGGCCGTCTGGGGTGATGACCTGTTCACCGTCGGCGGGGAAGTCGACGCCCGGCCCGGTGGACTCCTCGGCGGGCTCTTCCTCCGGTTCCTGCTGCTCGCCGTTGTCCGGCTCGGAGTCCTCCGTGTCTTCCGGGACTCCGGCCGGCTCCTCCACAGAGGCGCCGTCGTCAGACCGGTCCTCAGGGGATTCCTCGTTGGCGTCCGGCTCCGGGGAGTCGGACGTCTTGTCACTTTCGGCCGCCTCTTCACCCAGGGCATCGAGTTCCGAACGCACCTGCTCGGCGTCGAGCCGCACCGAGTCGTCCGGCTCCCCGTCCGGGGCGCTCTCACCCGCAGATGCCCCGGTGTCTGCCTCGGTGCTGTCCTCTTCGCGCTGCTCCTGGCCGTCGTCGTCCTCGGCCGGGGATGCCTCGCGCAGCGAGCCCAGCTCGTTGCGGACCTCCTCGGGGTCGAGGGTGGTCTCGCCGCGCTCCTCCCGGGCACGCTGCGCCTTCTCGCGCTTCTCCCGTTCCTTGGCAGCCTTCTTCGCCTCGGCGTCCGGCCAGACGATGCGGGGGCGCCCCTTCTCGTCGGTGCTGATGGACGGAGCGGCCGGGGTACGGGGCAGGAGGTCGGTGTCCTGGGCGGCGGCCGGGTCGTCCACGTCAGCGGAGTCCTCGCCCGCGGCGAGGCGGGCCTCACGGAGCTGGTGCTCAAGGGCCTCCAGGCGGGCGTGCTTCTCCCGCTGGGCATCCGGGCTGCTGGTCTCGCGGCTCTGCTCCTTGATCAGCGCGCCGACCAGCTTCGCACGGCGCTCCGCGGCCTCCAGCTCGGCGCCCTGCTCGAAGGGCCGGTCGACGCGCTCGCGCGCGGTGTCGGCCGCCCGCTCCTCCTGCCGCAGGCGGCTCTCGGCGCGGACGATCATCTTGTCGACGTCGGCGAGGGAGTCCTCCAGCCGGGTGATCGGCAGGGTGGAGTCCTTCTTGATGTCCTCTTCGGTGTACGAGTGCCGGCTCCGAGGGATGTCCGGGATGCTGATGTCGACCAGGTGGACGCGCCCGAAGTCGCCCCAGGCGGTGCGGTACTGAGCGGTGACCTCGATGTTGCCGACCCTGCCGATGACGACCTTCGGGTGGCCGCCGGCCCGGTACGGGTTCTGCTGACCCTGGCGCAGGACGGCCTGGGCGGCGGTCGACAGCGCCTTCGCGGCCTCGGCGCGCTTGGTGAAGTCGTTGTTGCCGATCGTGGCGTTGAAGTCGTCGCCGCGGGTGTTCTTCCTGCGCCCGATGACGTCCTGGAGCTGGGCGACGAGCTTGTCGGTCTCCTGCCTCATCCTCTCGGCGGAGAGGATCGTGGACTTGTAGCCCTCGATGGTGCGCTGGTGGCCCTTGAGCTTTCGCTTGAGGACTGCGAGGGACGCCTTCACGTTGGCCTGCTCCAGCAGGTACGGGTTGCCCGTGGAGATGGCGGTGACCTGCTCGGCGTTGAACACGCCGTCGGGGATGTCCTCGACGGTCCGGTCGGTGAGGTTGCCCTTCATGATCTGCCGGATGAACTTGGCCTTCCGGGCCACGGTCTGCCACGAGAAGCCGTCGAAGGACTGCTCGGTGACGTACTGGAAGATCGCGACCTCGGGGTTGAAGTTGCCCTGGCGGATGATGCGGCCGTTGCGCTGCTCCAGGTCGGCCGGCCGCCACGGGCAGTCGAGGTGGTGCAGCGCGGTCGCCCGCAGCTGCACGTTGGTACCGGTGCCCATCTTGCTCGTGGAGCCGAGGAGCACAGCGATCTTGCCGGTACGGGCATCGTTGAAGAGGCGGGCCTTCTCGGCGTCGTTCTTCGCCTCGTGGATGAAACGAATCTTCTCGGCCGGCACGCCGCGCTCGATCAGGAGATCTTTCAGCTCCTGGTAGGCCGGGAAGCGCGAGGCGGACAGCTCCTCGACGCTGGTCGGGCCGGTGTCCCCCTTCTTGCCCTTCTTCTTGCCCGGGTCCTGGGGGGTGCCCATGTCCAGGAACACGATCTGAAGGCCGCCAGGAGTGTCGTGCGGCGTCGGGTTGTTCTTCGATGTCGGGTAGACCGCGTCCTTGGTCTCCTCGTAGATCCGGGCGATGTTGTCCGCGGCCTTGGGCAGCTTGTTGCCCTGCTCGTCCAGGCCGACCATCCGCGGGTCGAGGCTGACCTTCCGCCCGTCCGAAGAGATCTTGAGCATGTTGTCTTCGGTGGGCTCGACCTCACCGCGCTTGACCGCGCGGGCACGGGCCGCGAGCTCCCGCTGGTACGCGAGCATCTGCTCCGTCGGCTCGACGGAGACGGTGATGGCCTTGCCGCTGGCGACGTCTGGGGTGTCGAGGTACTCCGCCAGGTCCTCCGACGTCTTCACGTCGGCGACGGTCCGCCAGATCCGCAGGAGCTCCGGCATGTTCCGGAAGGCCGCGAAGCGGCTGACCTCCTTGAAGCCGGAGCCGTCGGCCGCCAGCTCGATCCCGTTGACGATCTTGCCGTAGGTCGACGCGAACTCGTCAAAGTTCAGGACCCTGGCGGCCTCCAGCAGGTCGGGCCGCAGGTAGCGCAGCATGGTGTGCGCCTCGGTGACGCTGTTGGAGATGGGCGTGGCGGTGGCGAAGGTGACGACGCGGCCGGACTTGGTGTTCTTCCGGAGGTACTCCAGCTTCATGTCGAGGTCGGAGGCCCGGTTCGAGCCCTCGATCGCGGCGCCGGGGATGCCGGAGTTCGTGGCCAGGTTCTTGTAGTGGTGGGCCTCGTCAACGACCACGTAGTCGATGCCGGTGTCCTCGAAGTACAGGCCGGCCATGTCCTTGGAGGACTCGACCTTGGCCGTGATCTTCGCTTCCAGCTTCTTCAGCCGGTTCTGGATCTCCTTGACCATCCGGGAGTCGCGGCGCTTGCTGGGGTCCTCCAGCGCGTCCTGCTCCTTCTGGCGGCGAAGGGCCTCTTCGAGGTGCTTCTTCTCCCGCTTGATGTATTCGAGCTGGACCTCCGGCCGCATCGGGATCGACTCGAAGGCGTTCTGGGTGAGGATCACCGCGTCGTAGTCGCCGGTGGCGACCCGGGCGATGAACTCTCTGCGCTTGCGGCCCTGGAGGTCTTCGCTGGACGCGGCGAGGATGCGGCCGTTGGCGGCCGACTCCGGGTACAGCTCCGCGAACTCGTCGTGGAACTGCTGGAGCATGTGGTTCGGGACCACCATGGCGGCCTTGTTGATGAGGCCGAGGCGGCGCAGCTCCATCACGCCCATGGTCATCTCGGCCGTCTTGCCGGCGCCGACCTCGTGCGCGAGGAGCACGGCCGGCTCGTTGACCATGCGGGCGACGGCCGCGTGCTGGTGTGCGTGGGGCTTGAACCACTCGGCGAGGCCGGGCATGGTCCGGCGCTGGCCGTCGTACGAGCGCAGCGCCAGGTTGTTGTGAGTGTCGTTGTAGAGCTTCTTGATCCGCTCGGCCCGCTCCGGGCTGGCCCACAGCCAGTCCTGGAACTCCTCGCGCATCTCCTCGGCCTTGGTCTGCGCCGCCGCGGTGGCTTCCTCGTCCACGTACGTCTTGCCGTCGTCGCCCTGGTAGGTGACGCGGATACGGCCGTTGGTGAGGATCGTCTCGGCGAGCTTGATGGCGTTGAAGTCGCCGGTGCCCCAGACGTCGGTGGCCGCCGAGCTGCGCTTGACGCCGTCGGGGGCGTCGACCTTCCACAGGGAGCCGCCCTGGTAGCTGACGCGGACCGCGTTGGAGTTCAGCCGCTCCCGGAGGAAGGACTGGACGGTCTCGCCGCCGAGCCAGGCGGCACCCATGGGCGCGTCGATCTCGCCGGGGGAGATGTCCGGCGGGAGGACGGCTTCGAGCTGCTTGACGTTGATGTCGTAGCGGGCGTCCTCGCCGGCAAGGGCCTGGGCTTCCTCCAGCTTCTGGCGCACGTTGCCGCTGAGGTAGTCGGCGGCTGGGATGAGGTCGCCGCCGTTGTGCGGTTCGAAGACGAGCGGGTACTCGTGGCCGGTCTCCGGGTGGACGGAGCGGGCGGCGAGCAGCCGCTCACGGGCGACCTGCGGGGAGACGCCCATGACCTTCGACAGGGTCTCGGTGTCGAGGGTGCCGCGCTGCTCCATGACGATCGCCATGGCGTCTTCGGGGTTGCTGGCCCGGTCGGCGATGGTGCGGTGCCGGGACTGACGCTTGGCGAAGATCGCGGCCGGCGTGCTGGTGCCGGTGTGGTCGTCGTAGGAGTCCAGGGACAGGACGACGGCCATCGTCGGGTCCTTGGTGAGCAGGCTGCCCATCGGGGGCCGCTTGCGGTACGCCTTCTCGACTTCCTTGCCGGTCGTGGGGTCGGTGCCCTTGCGGGTGGCCCAGTCGAAGCGGTTCAGGGAGCCGAACTTCGCGTGGTACTTCTCGTAGCGGGCCTTCAGGTCCCCGCGAAGGGTCTCGATGAGCGCGTCGTCGGCGTCCGCGCGGGACTCTTCGGCGACCAGGGCCTTCATGGCGTCGCGCAGGCCGAGGAGCTGGGTGGCTTCCTCGACCTGGGTACGCGGCACCTCGAAGGGCACGACCATGCCGTCGCGGACCTGGGTGAAGGTGCCGTCGGGGGAGACCTGCACGTGTCCGTCGGTGCGGGTGGAGCCCTCGGGCAGCATCTCGACCTTGCGCCGCTCCCCGGTGTCGGGGGTGTAGGACAGACCGGAGTCCTTCGCGCGGGCCACGACCCTCTCCAGTGCACCGGCGAGGGAGTCCTCCAGCGGTCCGTCCCCGTCCACGCGGAGCTCACCAGGGCCGTACATGCCGTGGCCGACGGCCATCTCGCCAAGGACGTTGCGGGGGTTGTCGAGGAAGTACGGGTTGACGTGGACCTTCGGCATGGTCCGCGGGTCGGTGTCCTCGTCTACCTCCTGGCCAGGCAGGTCCTCGACGCGCACGGAGTGGACCCACATCGGCGGGTCGTCCTTCTTGCGCTGGTCGGCCGTCTTGATCGCGCCGCTGCGCTGCCGGCCGGAGGTGAAGTCCTTGTCCCGTTCCCGGCGGCGGAAGATCAGCAGGTCGGTGACCACGTCGGTGCCCGCGGTGCGGCGGTGCGCGCCGGTGGGCAGGCGGATGGCGCCCACGAGGTCGGCCTTACGCGCCATCTCCATGCGGGCGTCCTCGCCGCGCGGGGTGGCGTTGTCCATCGTGTAGCGGGAGGTGACGACGGCGACCAGGCCGCCGGGACGGGTCAGATCCAGGGACTTCAGGATGAAGTGGTTGTGGATGTTGTGGCCGCCCTTGTTGTGCCGCAGATCCACGACCTGGTAGTCGCCGAACGGCACGTTCCCGACGGTCATGTCGAAGGTGCCGTCCGCGGCTCGGGTCCGCTCGAAGCCCTCGTTGCGGATGTCGGCGTTCGGGTACAGGGCCTTGGAGATGCCCGCGGTGATCGGGTCCAGCTCGACGCCCGTCAGGTGTGCGTCGGCGGGGGCGTGGCCGATGAAGTTGCCGGAGCCGCTGCCGGGCTCCAGGACGTTGCCGCCGTCGAAGCCAAGCTCGCGTACGGCCTTCCACACCTGCTGCGCGATGGCGGGGTCGGTGTAGTGGGCGTTGAGGGTGTTCTCCTTGGCGGCGTCCCACTCGGACTCGCTCAGGAGCTCCCGAAGCCGGTCCTGGAGCGGCTTGAACTCCGGCTTCGGGTCGTCAACGAAGACCTGCGGGGTCGCGCCCCAGCCGGACCACCGCGCCAGGGTGTCCTGTTCGGCGGCGGTGGCCGGCCGGTTCTCGTCCTCCAGGCGCCGCAGCACCTCGATGGCGGCGATGTTCGCCTTGACGCGGGGCAGGACCCCGTTCGGGACGAGGCTGCGGCCGTCCTCCGGCGGCTGGTACTGCGGGGCGCGCTGCTCCTCCTCGCGGGAGCCAAACGCTACGCGGCTGCGATCGGCGGCAGGCTGACCCTCGGCATCTCCAGATCCTCGGTGCCCGTCTCCTTCTCCAGGCTGTACACCATCTCGTGCAGGGCCTTCTCCCGCGCCCGCATCGTCGCCATGTTCACGTTCCCGATCGCGTCCCGGAAGTCCGCTCCCGGCTCCGTCTTCTCCCGGAAGTCCTCCCTGTAGTCCGCGATCAGCTCCTCGATCTCCGCGCTGATCTGCGCGAAGAACGTCGCCGGCGGGGTCGTCTCCGCCAGCGCGGCCAGGGCCTCCGGCCGGTACGTCTCCCAGTACGCCTTCACCAGCGCCGTGTACGCGCTCACCCTGC
This sequence comes from Streptomyces sp. WAC05292, assembly GCF_003949955.1. Taxonomy (NCBI): domain Bacteria; kingdom Bacillati; phylum Actinomycetota; class Actinomycetes; order Kitasatosporales; family Streptomycetaceae; genus Streptomyces; species Streptomyces sp. WAC05292. The sequence goes on along the minus strand of NZ_RPSE01000007.1, from coordinate 6,844 downwards.
TCCTCCTGCTCGTTGCGCTGCTGGCCAGCGGCCTGCTGCGGGGTCACATCATCGCCCGGCACCGTCGTGTCGGGAGTCTCGGGTACGCCCTGGTGCTGCTCGTCCTCCCGGGAGGGGGAGGGGCGCCGGCCGAGGCGGGCGGCCGGGCTGTCGCTGACGCCGCGCTGCCGGTCGAATTCGCCCGCGATCTGCCAGATGGCCGCGCCGGACCGCTGCCCGTCCTTGTCGCGGAACTGGATCAGGCCGCGGTTCAGCCGCGGGGCGCCCCAGTCGACCGTACGACCGTCCTGGTCGCGCAGGTTGCTGCCGAGGTGGAGAGCGAAGCGGTTGGCGGTCTCGCGGTCCTCGAACTCGCCGTACCGGTGATTGTCGCCTTCTTCGTTGCCGAGCCCGACGAGCGGGCGCGCGGTGCCCACGGCGCGGAGCTGGAAGCGGGAGCGGCCGTCGCGGCGATCCTCCACGATGGCGAAGCCGCGGTGGTCGGCCAGGTGCAGGACGACGTTCGGGTCGTTGGCGAGTTCGCGCATGCTGTCGCGCTGCGCTGCGGGGGTCTCGTCGCTGCCGCCGCGCTTCCAGAACTCGCGCAGCTCGGCGTCGTTGCGGGGACGGCCGCGCTCGTCGCCGGTCGGCTGCTGCGGACCGACGTGGCCGACCGCGACGTTCGCCGCGGGCACGCCGGTACGGTCGGCGACCTGCTGAGCAGCCTGCTGTTCCGGGGAGGCAGGGGCGGCCGGCTTCGTCCGGGCGGTGGCACCTTCGCGCTTCTTCGCGGCGCGCCGGGCGAATGCCTGCCGGGACTCCTCGGCGAGGCGGGCACCCATGGCCCGGCCCTCGGGAGTCGCGAGGCGGCCGAAGGAGTCGGGGTCGTTCCAGTCGATCGGCTCACCGTCGAGCTCGGCGTTCTCCAGGCGGTTGGCGAAGTCGAGCGCTTCCGCCTTGCGCTCCGGCAGGGAGAGCCGCACACCGGTCTCGGTGTGCATGATGCCCCAGCCGGTGTACTCCTGGCCGTTCCGCCTGACCTTCATCTGGCCGATGACGAAGTGGCCGTTGCGGGAGAGCTGCGGCTTCTCCAGCTGGTCCAGCAGTCCGGCCATGAACTGGTTGTGGCTCTCCTGCGCCTTCCGGTCCTCGGTGAAGGGGCGGAGTTTGCCGCTGGCCCAGTGCGCGCGGACGTCCTCCAGGGTCTTGAAGCGGCGCTTCGGGTCGCGGCGGGCACGCTTCTGCGCGGGCTGCGGCTCTTCGTCCGGCTCGTCGTCGTCCGGCTCCGGTCCGGCGCCGAGGTCTTCGCCGTCGACGTCCTGCCCGATGTCGTTGCCCTCGTCGTCCTGGCCGTGGGGGTCGTCGGGGGTGTCGCCCTGGTCGCCGCCGTCTTCCGCGTCCTGGCCGGTGCCCCGCCGGCCGTCGGCGCCGCGGCGTTCGTCCTCGTCCCGGACCTTCTTCTTGCTCTTCGTCGGCGCGGTGCCGTCAGGACGGGCCACCATCGTCAGCCGGGAGGCGTGGACGGTGGACCGCTCATGGGTCGTGAGGTTCTCCACGAGCACGTTCCGGCCGCCCAGTGCCCGCAGGACGCGGGCCGTGCCACCGCCCCAGAGACGGGCGATGCCGCCCGTCTCGATGAACCTGCCCTTCGAGTCGCGGGGATGCAGATCGGCGTTCCACGGGCGGCGAGCACGCTTGGCTTCGAGGCGGGCGGCGATACGGGCGGCGGCGTTCGTGATCTGCATGCGGCGGACCATGCACACCCGAACGGGTTAACGTCGCGGGCTGAAAAGCGGGGCGGCGCCTACATCGTCTCGGTGAGGATGTGCAGCAGAAACCAGACGGTGCCGCCCGCGAGCGCGACGGTGAACACGGCGCGGCCCGCCTTCGAGGTCCGGGTCCGGAACAGCTTGCGGGTGTTCTCGCTGAGGGTGTCGTCGTCCCGCTGGTTCAGCAGGGTGACCGCCTCGTACAGGAGGAAGAAGCCGACCCAGGCGCCCCAGAGGATCGCGCTGGTGCGGGCTCGGATGAAGTGGGCGACACGTCTCACGGGGTCTCCTTGATGGTGGGTGGGACGGGGCGGGGGCCGTGCCCGTCGTACGCGACGGCGTGCCCGGCCTCGATGAGTGCGGCGTTGAGGCTCTGGCCGCGGGCGGGGGTGAGCGTGGCCAGGTAGCGGCCGTACTTCTCCTTGCTGTGGGTCTCGACGGTGAAGTCGGGCCCGTTCGTGTCGATCCAGCCCTGGGCCCAGGCCGCCGCTTCCTTGCCGGCGGCGGTGCTCTTCTCGGCCGTGTTGATGCCGTGGAGGCGGACCCTCTGGATCAGGTGGATGCCGAACCCGAGGTCGACGTCCAGGTCGAGGGTGTCGCCGTCGATGGTCCGCATCACGGTCGCGCTGTAGGTGAAGGTCACAGCTCACCGCCGTCGGGCCGGTAGCGCAGGCGGCAGCGGCAGTTGATGGTCAGGTGGAGCGGCGCCAGTTGGTCCCCGGGCCAGCGCATGGCGTAGCCGTCCACGGTGAAGGGGTCGCCTACCGGCAAGGTTGTGCCGTCCACGGCGGAGTGGGCGGCACGGACCCGGTCGTCGCGGCGGGTCACCCAGGTCCTCACGATGGCGGGCCCGAGGGACGTCGCGGTCGCGTCGGCCGCCCCGTTGACGGTGGCCACGGCCGCGCTCTCGGCGATGGAGGCCGCGGTGCGCGGCGCCATGTCGGTGAACGCGGTCCGGACGAGGGCGACGAGGTCTTCCACGTCGTCGGTGGACTCCTGGGCCTGGTTCAGGAGGGTGGCCAGGGTGTCCAGGAAGGCGTGGGCCGTCTGCTCGGCGGCGGCCACGGCATCCAGCACCAGGGCGACGATGGGGCCGGATGCCTGGAGCGGAGGTTCGGGCGCACCGAAGGCGGCGGCCGTCCGCTCTGCTGTCGTACGGGCGACTCCGGCCAGGACCCGGGCGACCGTGCTGTCGATCTCCTCCAGCCAGCGATCCGTCCCGATGACTCGGGCGATGTCCAGCGGGCCGGCGCCGCCCCGGGTGTCGCTCGCGCCGTCGGCCTTCCAGAACTTGGTGCCCTTGCGGGACTTCGGCGACCGGAGCCGAGCGAGGATGACGCCCTCCTGCCGGTCGAACAGCGGGGCCAGGGCGGCGGCCACTGCTTCCTGACCTCGGTCGAAGTCTTGCTCGGTGACCTCGAACGAGGTCCCGGGAAGGGCCTTCACCTCTACGCCGAGGGCCTGCGCCACGGCCGCCGCAGCGTCTCCGGGGACCTGATCCTCGGTCTCGCGCGCGGCTTGGACTGCTGCGGTAGCCGCTCCCGCCTGGCCTTCGGCCGATGCGCCGGAGCGGGCGGCGCCGACGGCCGCCGCGGCGGCCCCGGGGCCCCCGGCCGCCTGCCCGGACTCGGCACGCGCCTGCGCGACCGCTGCCGCCGCATCCCCGGAGGCGTCGGTGGCCGGCGGCAGCGGGGCGTTCGGGTCGGCGGGAGCCTGGCCGGGCGGCAGTTGGCCGGGGCCACCTGCTCCGGCGATGCCCAGGGCGGCTGCGTCTTCCGGGCGTGCGGGCACCGGGGCCTTCTGCGGGGAGATCCACAGTGCCCTGGTGTGAGCGTTGTCGAAGGCAGGGAGTCCGGCTCGCCGACGGTACTCGTCGGCGGAGATCAGGCCCGCGTTCCACTCTTCGCGGGCCTCCGCGCGGCGCTTCCGGCGGGGGAGCTCCAGGGCCTCGACGGTGCTGGTGTCGAACCGGATGGCCCTGTCCAGTCCGCCGAGGTCCGAGGCGAAGGCGTTACTGATCAGCTCCAGGTGGGGCAGCTCGGTGTGAACCCAGAAGCCGTACTCCTCCTGCTCCGCGTTGTCGAAGGTCCGGCCGGCCGCGTTGCCGGTGACGGACTCGGGCACACCGAACGCACCGAGGATCTCGATCTTCGCGTTCTGCGCGGCGGCCTCGTAGGCCATCTCGCGAGGCCGGGCCGCCAAGTCGACGTAGTTCATGCCGCCGGGGCCGGAGCCGACCACAGATACGTGGCCCGCGAACTCGGAGCCGGGCAGGAACCGCGCCTCCAGGCGGTCCATTTCCTTGTCGCTGAGGGAGGAGGTGTCGACCGCGACGATGCCGCCAGGTCGCGCGTCGTTCTTGATGAACGCGACGTTGTACAGCCGCGAGAGGTGGTCGAGTTCGACGCTGATGCCGGCGGCTTCCAGCGGTGTGACGCCGGAGAAGGGGTCGGTCGGATGCGGGTCTCGAATCCAACGGACCCGCTCGGGGTCGAGTTCGCGGACCTCTCCGTGGAGGGTGGTGAACTCGTAGTGGGCGATGTACTCGCCGCGGGGGTCCGGGACCGGCATGACGCGGTCAGGCGGCAGCAGGTCGAGACGGGTGATCGTGCCCCGGTTGGAGCGGGTGACCTCCACGAACGCGCCGCGCTTCGACAGCAGGATCTGGGCACTCAGCCGCTTGCGGAACTGGGCGCCGGTCTCGACCGGGTTGGCGCGGCCGTTGAGCACGCGCAACAGCGGGTGGTCCTCGATGACCTGCTCGAACTCGCCGTCCTCGGTGAGTCCGACACCGACCTCCAGGGGCAGGCGGGAAGCGTGCTTGCCCATGGTGTCGATGGCCTTGTACACCCAGACGACTCGCTCGTACCCCTCGGTCACGACTCGCCCGACGTCCCACCCGTCCGCCCGGCCCTCGGTGCTCCAGATGTTCGACGTGCCCGCGTAGGAGGTGGAGGTGTAGCCGCCGGTCCACGTGATCTGTTTGGCCTCGGTGTCTTGGCGCGTGGAGGTCACCAGGGAGCGGAGTGCGGGGAGCCAGCGTCGGCGGGCCATGTCACGCCTCCTCGCTGCTCAGGAACACCCCGAGGGCGAGCAGCAGGCCGAACAGGAGGGACCAGGGCGCGAGGTAGAAGGCGATGCCCACGAAGATCCACAGCCCGACGGTCAGGGCGCAGTACCCGCCGACAAGGCGGACCGCGGGGTGTAGACGCGGGGAGATGTAGAGGACACCACCGCCGCCGACCGTGAGGAGCAGGCCGGCCAGGGCAAGGGCGGCCAACGGAGCGGAGGCGTACAGGGCTCCGAGCAGGCCAACCGTCCCGGTACTGACCAGGAGAAGGCCGAGGAGGTCGCGGACGACGCGACGCTTGGGCGCTCGGTGGCCGGGGTGCGGGGACTGCGTTGGAGGATTCACGCGGCGGACCGTACGAACCGGCCGCGCTTACGTCTCGGCCTGCTTGCGGCCTACCGGGGCGGTCGGGACACCCCGGTCACGTAGGCGCTGATTCCGCGGCGCTGGATCTGCCCACCGGGGATGAGACGGGCGTTGGACGGCATCTCGGGGATCTTCCGCTTGGCGCGCACCGTCTGGTCTCCGCCGATCAGGTGCCGGTTGTCGACCTGGGCCTCGCAGTCGATGTCCGCCACGTCCTCAAAGGGGCGTCGGCAGTTGCGGCAGTAGACCTCAAGGGCGTCGATCCGGGTGCCCTCCACCGTGGTGAAGCTGCCGCGGAAGTCCGCGAGCTTCGCCACCCGCTCCTCGACCTTGATCTCGGCGGCGACGATCCACACGTGGGCGAGCGACTGCTCGGGCTCTTCTTCGGTCGCGGTGGCGGGCGGGGCGGCGTCCAGGGGTTCGGCGAAGAGGTCAGCGAAAGCCTCGAAGGAGAGCTGGTCGCTGGCTACGGCGGTCGGCACAGGCGATTCCTCCATGGGCGGGACGGCAGATCGTGGCCGGAGCTTCAGCACCGGGCCGCCTGTATGGACGGAGTGGCGGCCTCAGGCGTTACACCTTCCGCACGGCTTGCGTCCCGGGAACGCCGACGGTCACCTTCCGGAGCGGGAGATCAGGCGAGCGCGAGACTGCTGCGGATGACCCGGTCGCTGATCTCAACTGCGCCGAGGAGGTCCCGGTGCAGGGCCGCCGGGAGTTCGCCGGAGCCCAGGCCACACGCCTCCACCAGGTCTCGGCAGCTCTCTATCTCCCGGTCGGTGGCCAGGGCGCTGAAGGCGGCGTCGCGATGGGCTTCCCGGGCTGCTGCGCCGTCGAGGGCTCTGGTGATGCGTCGGTGTAGCGCGTGCACGAGGTGCTCGCTGGCCGGGCCGGGGCCGAGGGTGTTGAGGGCGGCGAGCCCGAGTCGGATGCCGAAGAGCACCGTGCCCGGCTCGCTGGGGGCTGAAAGGACGGTATCCACGAGGTCGTTCTCCTGGGTCTGGTCCAGGCCGATGGTGGCCCGGAGGCACAGGGCGCGGAGGCAGGCGGTGACGGCTTGTTCCCAGGGGTCGCCGGGTTCGGTTTGGGCGATGAGTTCGGCGGCGGTGGCGGTCTCGCCGTTGGTGAGCGAGGCGATGACGGCAATCTGGCGGCCGTCGAGCATCCGGCGGCCGATGCCGTGGTGTTCCTGAACGTGGTCGAGGGCGTCCTTCCACCGGCCGGCTGCGGTGAGGGCGCGGGAGCCGTCGGCGAGAAGGACGCGCCACAGCCACGCTCGCACCTCCTTTCGGGCGGTGGCGTCCTGGACGAGGTTGGCGGGGACGATCACGCCCGCGGAGCCGAGGGCGGTGCTGCTGGAGACCGCGTTGAACAGGCCCAGGAGAAGGTCGAGGCCGATGTCCCCCTGCTGGGCGCGAAGCTCCAGGCGGGCCAGGTTCACGACCGGCTCCAGGGCCCGGATCGCGGTCTCGGCGTTGAGAGGGGCAGCGTGCAGGTAGGCGTGCGCGTGCTGGTGGCACAGCTCGGAGGCGAGCTGGGGGAGGCCCAGGTCGGAGGCGAGGAGGGCGGCCTGGTTGTAGACGGCCGAGGCGGTGACGGGGTTGTCGGTCTCCGCCGCACCCTGCGCCATGGCGGTCAGGTTGTGGACACGCTGGGGGAGTAG